>DATEIF010000432.1:0-7351 GCA_035279205.1 Vineibacter sp. | reverse complement strand
GGATCCAGAAACCGCCGAAGGTGATGCCGGCGGGCGCCGCGGCATAGCCCGGCGGGGCGTAGCCCGGAGGCGCATAGCCGGGCGGGGCATAGCCCGGATGCGGCGGCGCCGCCGGATAGCCCTGCTGCGGCTGGCCGTAGCCCGGTTGTTGCGGCTGACCATAGCCGGGATGCGGCGGTGCCGGCGGATAGCCGGGCTGCTGGCCCTGCTGCTGCCACGACGGTGGCTGTCCCTGGTTACTCATCGTCAATCTCCCCTTTTTGGCCGGCAGAAAATGGCCGGCGTCAGGTCTTGATCACCACGGTGTCGGCGATCATGTCGTGCAGCGCCCGTTTGCGCTCGGTGAAGCCGGCCATGATATAGCCGATCAGCAGGATGAACGCCGACACGAACTTGGCGAGGAAGCGGCCCGTGGCCCGTGCGAACGTCAGCTGCGAGCCGTCGATGCCGCGCACCACCCGCAATCCCAGGACCCGCTTGCCCAAGGTGGCGCCCGACTGGGAACTCTCCTGAAGGGCGAAGTACAGCCACGCCACCACCAGGCCGATGAAGCCGCTGGTGATCGTCACCGTGTCGAAGCCGGTGTTGCCGGGCGCGACCTGACCGCCCATGACCGCGCTGAGAACGAGCCGGACGATGAACCCGACGATGTTCAGGATGATGGCGTCGATGATGTAGGCGACGAAACGCAGCCAGAATCCGCCAAACACCGGTCCCTGCATCTGGCCATACTGACCGTAGCCGGGTGGGGGCGGCGGAGGCGGTGGGTACTGACTGGACATGGTCGCTCCCTGCGCGTCACCTCAATCACCAGGAAGCGTACCACATCTGGTGCGCGGACGGCACCGAGGTGACGCCCGCGTCAGTGGAACTCACGCACATCCGTGAAAGTACCGGCGATGGCCGCTGCAGCCGCCATGCCGGGGCTGACCAGGTGCGTACGCCCACCGCGCCCTTGGCGACCCTCGAAATTGCGGTTCGAGGTCGAGGCACAGCGCTCGCCCGGCTTCAGCTTGTCGGCGTTCATGGCCAGGCACATCGAGCAGCCCGGCTCGCGCCAGTCGAAGCCGGCCTCGGTGAACACCTTGTGCAGGCCCTCGCGCTCGGCCTGCTCCTTGACCAGGCCCGAGCCCGGCACGATGAGCGCATGCACATGATCGGCGACCTTGCGTCCCTGCGCCAGTGCGGCGCGGGCGATGGCGGCAACCTCGCGCAGGTCCTCGATGCGGCCGTTGGTGCACGAACCGATGAAGGCCTTGTCGATGCGGATGTCGGTCATGCGCGTGCCCGGCTGCAGGCCCATGTAGTCCAGCGACCGCTTCCACGCGCTGCGACGGTCCTCGTCCGGCGCATCGTCGGGGTTGGGCACGATGCCGGTGATCGGCACGACGTCCTGCGGGCTGGTGCCCCAGGTGAGCTGCGGCGTGATGTCGGTGACCGGAATGACGATTTCCCGATCGTAGGCCGCGTCCTTGTCCGATGGCAGCCGGCGCCACACACCCAGCGCCACCTGCCAGGCGCCACCCTTGGGCGAATAGGGCAGGCCCTCGAGATAGCGGAACGTCGTGTCGTCTGGCGCGATCAGGCCGGCGCGGGCACCACCCTCGATCGACATGTTGCAGACCGTCATGCGGCCTTCCATCGACAGGTTGCGGATGGCGCGGCCGGCATATTCGATGACGTGCCCGGTGCCGCCGGCAGTGCCGATGGTGCCGATGATGGCGAGGATCAGGTCCTTGGCGGTGACGCCTGCCGGCAGGTCGCCATCGACCGTGACCCGCATGTTCTTGGCCGGCTGCTGGATCAGGGTCTGGGTGGCCAGCACATGCTCGACCTCGGACGTGCCGATGCCGAAGGCCAGAGCGCCGAAGGCGCCGTGCGTGGAGGTGTGGCTGTCGCCGCACACGATGGTGGTGCCCGGCAGGGTCAGGCCCTGCTCCGGCCCGATGATGTGCACGATGCCCTGGCGGATGTCGTCCATGGCAAAGTACGGCACGCCGAAATCGCGCACATTGGCTTCCAGCGTCTCGATCTGGATGCGCGACTCCTCGTCGTCGATGCCGGCGGCGCGGTTGGTGGTCGGCACGTTGTGGTCGGCAACGGCGACGGTGAGATCCGGGCGGCGCACCCGGCGGCCGCTGGCGCGCAGGCCTTCGAACGCCTGCGGGCTGGTCACCTCATGCACGAGGTGGCGATCGATGTAGATCAGGCACGAGCCGTCGTCGCGGCGCTCCACGACGTGGGCGTCCCAGATCTTGTCGAACAACGTGCGCGGCTTGGCCGGCTCGACCGGCGCCGACGCTGGCTTCTTGGCCATGTCCCACTCCTCCCGTACGCGATCGGGCCCGGTGTCCGCTGCGGGCCGCCGACTTCAACTTACCTTCCCCCGCTTGCGGGGGAAGATGGCGCGAAGCGCCGGATGGGGGGTCGCGCAACGGAGGCGATGGCGCTAATTGCGTCCGCTCGCCGCATCCCCCATCCGCCCTTCGGGCACCTTCCCCCGCAAGCGGGGCAAGGTAAGGTGACTACTTCTTGCCGCCGCCCTTGGCGGCGCGCACGGCACGCTCGCCTGCCGGCCGCTCCTTCTTGACCTTCTCGCGCTTGGGCCGGTTGGCCGCGGCCGCCGCCTGCTCGGCGATCAGCTCGCGCTGGGCATCGACGTCCTCGGCGATGCGCGAGGCCTTGCCGCGCAGCGCGCGCAGGTAATAGAGCTTGGCGCGGCGCACCATGCCCTTGCGCGCCACCTCGATCTCCCAGATCGCCGGGCTGTGCAGCGGGAAGATGCGCTCGACGCCCTCGCCGTACGAGATCTTGCGCACGGTGAACGACGAGTTCAGGCCGGCATTGCGGCGCGCGATGCACAGGCCTTCGAAGACCTGGATGCGCTCGCGGTTGCCTTCCTGCACCTTGACGTGGACCTTCAGCGTATCGCCGGGCTCGAAGCGCGGCACCGCGCGCTCGGCCACGAGCTTGGCGACCTGTTCGTCCTCAAGCTGTTTGATCAGGTTCATGATGCTTATCCTTTCCTCTCGGAACCCCTGTCTTTCGACTCATCCTCTCGACGCTCGGCGACGTACCGTGCCCACAGGTCGGGCCGTCGCTGCCGCGTGATCTCTTGCGCCTTCGCCCTGCGCCAGGCCGCGATCTTCGCGTGATGGCCTGTCTGCAGGATCTCCGGCACGGCCCGCTCGATGCCGTCCGGTCCGGTCCACGTCGCCGGACGCGTATAGAGCGGGTACTCCAGCAAACCCTCCTCGAAACTCTCCTCGGTCAGCGACTGGGCCGCGCCCACCACGCCCGGCAGGAGCCGGACGCAGGCGTCGAGGGCGACCAGGGCCGCAATCTCGCCGCCGGACAGAACCACATCGCCGACACTCACCTCTTCCAGCCCGTGGGCCTCGATCACGCGCTCGTCGATCCCCTCGAACCGGCCGCAGACCACGGTCACCCCGGGACCCGCCGCCAGCGCCCGCGCGCGCGCCTGATCGAACGGCTTGCCGCGCGGACTGAAGTAGATCGTCGGCTTGTCCGGCGTCGCCACCGCGGCGATGGCGTCCGACAGCACGTCGGGTCGCATCACCATGCCGGCACCGCCGCCGAAGGGCGTATCGTCGACCGTGCCGTGGCGGTCCCTGGCAAAGCGGCGAATGTCCACCGCCTCCAGCGACCACACACCTTTCTCGAGTGCCCGACCGGCAAGGCTCAGCCCCAGCGGTCCCGGGAACATCTCGGGGAAGATGGTCAACGCCGTCGCCTGCCACACGCGCTCTCAACCCTCTCCTTCCTGTCCTTCATCGCGCCGGCTGTTGCCGCCGCGATCATCCAGAAGCCCATCCGGCGGATCGACCGTGATCGTGCCGCCCTCGACATCGACCGCCGGCACCGCCTGCGGGGTGAACGGCACCATGAACGATCGCCCATGATCGCCGCCCGACAACTCCAGCACCGTGCCGGCACCGAAATCGTGCACCACCGCCACCGTGCCCCACGCCCGGCCGTCCGACCCGTGTGCGACAAGGCCGATCAGGTCGTCCTCGTACCACTCACCCGGTTCGGGCGGCGGCAACTGGGTGCGCGCCGCATAGAGCCGCAACCCGCGCAGGGCCTCCGCCGCGGTACGGTCGGCGACACCGTCGATGCGGGCGATGACATCGCCCTTGGTCGACGTGCCGGTCGGCCGCACCGTGAAGGTCCGCATGCCCGCTTCGTCGGACAACGGACCATACGATCCGATATCGGCCGGCTCGGCGCAGAGGCTGCGGATGCGCAGCTCGCCCCGCACACCATGCGCCGCCGCGACAACGCCCAGCAGCACCCTGCGATCAGCACGCGCCGCCATGGCCGATCATCGCGACCGATCAGCCCGCCGCCGCCTCGCCGCCTGCGGCTTCCGCCGCCTTGGCCGCGCGCTCCTGCGCCTTGGCCTTGGGCGCCGACTTCTTCGGCTGCTCGCGACGCTCGGGCGCCTTGACCAGCTCGACGCCGGCCAGGAAGCGGGTCACGCGATCGCTCGGCCGCGCGCCGACGCCCAGCCAGTACTTGGCACGCTCGACGTTGATCTTGATGCGGTCGGCATGCTCGCGCGACAGCATCGGGTTGTAGGCGCCGATCTTCTCGATGAAGCGCCCGTCGCGCGGGCTGCGCGAGTCGGCGACCACGATGTGATAGTAGGGGCGCTTCTTGGCGCCACCGCGAGAAAGACGAATAGCCAGCATGAAGTCGCTTGCTCCTTACCTGAACGCGTGAAACCAACTGCCTTGCCCCGGATGGAGAAGGCAAAAAACTACCTCGGCATGCCGGGCGGCATCATGTTGCCCAGCGACCGCATGAAACCCTTTTCGCCGAGCTTGTTGACCCGCTTCATCATCTTGACCATCTCGGCGTGCTGCTTGAGCAGCTTGTTGATGTCCTGCACCTGCGCGCCTGAACCGGCAGCAATGCGCTTCTTGCGCGAGGCGTGGATGATGTCGGGGTTGCGGCGCTCCTTGGGCGTCATCGACTGGATGATCGCCTCCTGCCGCTTGATCACCTTCTCGTCGAGATTGGCCTTCTGCATTGCCGCCTTGGCCTGCGCGGCGCCCGGCAGCATGCCCATCAGGCCCTGAAGGCCGCCCATCTTGCGCAGCTGGCGCAGCTGCTGCAGCAGGTCGTCGAGATCGAACTGGCCCTTGCGCACCTTGGCGGCCAGCTTCTCGGCGTCTTCCTTCTCGATCGTCTCGGCGGCGCGCTCGACCAGTGAGACGATGTCGCCCATGCCCAAAATGCGGGTGGCGATACGGTCGGGGTGGAATTGCTCCAGCGCATCGATCTTCTCGCCGGCGCCGATCAGCTTGATGGGTCGGCCGGTCACGCTGCGCATCGAGAGCGCCGCACCGCCGCGCGCGTCGCCGTCGACGCGGGTCAGCACGATGCCGGTGATGCCCACCTTCTCGTTGAAGGCGCGCGCGGTGTTCACCGCGTCCTGGCCGGTCATCGCGTCGGCGACCAGCAGGGTTTCGGTCGGCTTCGAGGCGTCGCGCACGGCGGCGACCTCGGCCATCAGCTGCTCGTCGATCGAGAGACGACCGGCGGTATCGAGCATGATCACGTCGAAGCCGCCGCGGCGGCCTTCATCGAGCGCGCGGCGGGTGATGCCCAGCGGCTGCTCGAACGGCACGATCGGCAGGGTGGCGACACCGGCCTGCTCGCCCAGGATCTTCAATTGCTGCTGCGCCGCCGGGCGGGTGACGTCGAGCGACGCCATCAGCACCTTCTTGCGCTCCTTGAACGAGCCGCCGAAGGCGTCGGCCGCCAGGCCCTGCGGTCCGAGCGTCAGGCGGCGGGCGATCTTGGCCGTGGTCGTGGTCTTGCCCGAGCCCTGCAGGCCCACCATCAGCACCACGACCGGCGGCACGGCGTTGAGGTTCAGCTCGCTCGCCTCGCCGCCCAGCATCTCCACGAGATGATCGTGCACGATCTTCACGACCATCTGGCCGGGCGAGACGCTGCGGATCACCTCGGCGCCGACCGCCTTGGGCCGCACGCCGTCGATGAACTCCTTCACCACCGGCAGGGCGACGTCGGCCTCCAGCAGCGCCAGGCGCACCTCGCGCAGGGCCGCATCGACATCGGCTTCGCTCAGCGCACCGCGGCCGCGCAGGCGACCCAGGACATCACCGAGTTTCTTGCTCAGACCGTCGAACATCGCCGTCCTTCAACGCCTCGCCGCCCCGGTGGAGCGGCTGCCTATGCCCAAACGACAAGCGCACCGATGCGCGAAACCTCGCGGATCGGTGGGGCCCCTCTGGAATCGGCCCGCCGACGCGCGCCTGACCAGTCCGGACCGGGAAATCGTCTTCCCGTTTGAGCGGCCGCTGTATACGCGTGGCTCACCGTCCGAGTCAAACAGCACGCGACAGGGCTGCATGTGCCGCCTCTTCGTTTTATATCCTCTATTTAGGAACATAAAATCAGGCCGCGGGTTTGGTGGCATGGAACAGCGCGACGTCGATGGTGAAGCTGCCGTCGGCCTCGATCGCGAAGTGCCGGATTACGCTCTCCGAAGCGGCGGCCTGCAGCGCACGGATGGCATCGGCCTGGACCTTCGGTGTGCGCATGCGCTCGATCCAGACGGCAAAGTCCAGCCGCACCCGGTATGACGCCGTGGCGCCGACGACCAGACCGGCGCCGGCCAGCGCCCGCTCCCACTCGGCGCGGGTGTAGTCGCGCACATGCGAGGGATCGCGCAGCACCTCGATGGCCTGGAAATAGGTGTCCAGCAGCGGCGGTCCAGGCGAGACAGCATCGACGAAACCCGCCGTGCCGCCCGGCTTCAGCACGCGCGCCGCTTCACGCAAGCCCGCATCGACGTCGCGCCAGTGATGCGCGCTGTAGCGGCTCAGCACGGCATCGAAGCTGGCGTCGTCGAAGGGCAGCTTTTCCGCCACGCCCTGCGCCGTCGACAGGTTGCCAAGCCCGCGATCCCGCGCAGCGCGTGCCACGACAGACAGCATGTCCTGCGACAGATCGTAGGCGACGACCTCTCGCACACGAGACGCCACGTTGAAACTGACGTGCCCACCGCCGCAGCCCAGATCGAGCACGCGGGCCTGTGTCCTGCCGTCCACGAGGCCGGCCAATGCCTCGAGGTCGGCACCTTGGGCGTGCACGGCACTGGTCAGATAGGCGGCAGCCCGGGAGCCGAACTGGCCCTCGACCAGCGCCTCATGGGTTTTGGTTTTCGTCATCGTCCAGTTCCCCGCGCACACCGCCATCCCAGGACACTGCGCTTGGGACGGCGGAACCGACCTACCAGAATCAGCTAACTGGTATAAGTTGGCTGATTATGCTGGTATATTTAGCACCATGAAAC
>DATEIF010000431.1:0-7384 GCA_035279205.1 Vineibacter sp. | reverse complement strand
CGATCCCTTCTCCCCGCGAAGGCGGGGAGAAGGTGGCGCGAAGCGCCGGATGAGGGGCTTCGCCACGCTGATTGCAGGCAACGCCGCACAGGACCTGATCGACGGCTGCAAAGCCCCTCATCCGCCCCTCGGGCACCTTCTCCCCGCCTGCGCGGGGAGAAGGGACGTCACCACATCGTCTGCTTGGCGCGTTCGGGCCAGGCGCGGTCGTAGTCGTCGCCGCCGACGCGGTTCTCGCTCAGTGCCGCCAGGATCTGGCCGGCGCTGGGCAGGCTCTTGGGATCGACGTGACGCGCCGGGTTCCACAGCTCCGAGCGCACGAGCGCGCGGGCGCACTGGAAATAGATCGCATCGACCGTCATCACCATCACCGAGCGCGGCGCCTTGCCGTCGACGGCGAACGAGGCCAGCAGCTCGGGATCGACGCTGAGATGCGCGCGGCCGTTGACGCGCATGGTGTTGCCGACGCCGGGGATCATGAACAGCAGTGCCACCCGCGGATCGCGCACGATGTTGCGCAGCGAATCGACACGGTTGTTGCCGCGCCGGTCGGGCAGCATCAGGGTCTTGCTGTCGTGCACGCGCACGAAGCCGGCGAGGTCGCCGCGCGGCGAGCAGTCCAGGCCCTCAGGCCCACTGGTGGCCAGCGCCGCGAACGGCGCTGCGTCGATGTAGGCGCGGTACTCCGGCGTGATCCAGTCGACTTCCTTGACCGTCGAGGCTTCGTTGGGTGTGCCGTAGAGCGCTTCCAGTTGATCGACGCTGGTGATGATCGACATCGGCGGCACCCGCTGTGGTTCAAGGCCGCGTCGATGTATCGGAGCCTGCGCATCGAGGCAAGATAGACAGGTGCCGCAGTCCTATGACCTCTCCCCGGTGGGGAGAGGTCAAGACTCACAGCTGCCGAAAGATCGTCTCGGCGGCGATCAGGTCGAAGTGGCCACCGCCGGCATTCTTGAAGAACGTGATGTCATCTGAGGAACGGCGGCCGGCGACCTTGCCGCCGACGAGGTCGTACAGATCGCCCAGCACATCGGCCCCTGCGATCGCGCCGCTGGCGATGGGCTGCAGGATGTCGCCCACGCCGTCGAACGCCGACTCGCGGCGATCGACGAAGACGAGAGAACGCCGCACCGCATCGTCATCGGCCTCGCGCGTCTGCGGCGAGTAGCCGCCGACCAGGTCGAGATGGACGCCGGGCTTCAGGTTGGCGCCCTTGATGAGCGGCACGTGCGAGCGCGTGCAGGTGGTGATGATGTCCGCCGCTCGGGTTACGGCATCCAGGTCATCGGTCGCCTCGGCCGCGATACCCTCCCGCACCAGCGATGCCGCAACATCGGCGGCGCGCTGCGCGGTGCGGTTCCAGATCAGCACGCGCTGCAGCGATGGCCGCGCGGTGCGATGCGCCCGCACAAGCCAGCGCGACATCTCGCCGGCGCCGACGACCAGCAGCGTCTGTGGTGACGGCGGTGCCAGCAGCCGGGCCCCGAGAGCGGAGTCGGCGGCGGTGCGCCAGTATGTGATCTCGGTGCCGTCCATCACCGCCAGCGGCTTGCCGTTGGTGCCGTCGAAAAGGACGCAGACGGCCTGTACCGCCGGCAGCTTTCCCGCATCAAGATTGGCCGGGAAGCTGGTGATCAGCTTGCTGGCCATGAAGCGGCCAGGGTCCACGGCACTGCGGACAAAGTAGAATTCCTTTTCGCTGCCCAGGCTGCCGTCCAATACCGCGATCCTGGGGCGCCGGTGCGCTGCCTCGATGGCATCGATCAGGAGCGGAAAGGTCAGGACCTTGCGGATTTCCGCGGCGTCGACAAAACGCACATCTCTCTCCCGCGATCACGTGCTCGGATCGATGTGCGTAGCATGAGTTTCCGCGCAGCGCGATGCGTCAGCGCGCAGCGCCGTATTGTTGGTCGCTGACCTTTTCCATCCAGTCCACGACCTTGCCGTCGAGATGTTCCTGGATCGCGATATGCGTCATGCCCGTGCGCGCCGAGGCGCCATGCCAATGCTTGACGCCGGGCGGGATCCAGATCACGTCGCCCGGCTTGATCTCCTGGATCGGGCCGTCCCAGCGCTGCACCCGGCCGACGCCTGATGTCACGATGAGGATCTGGCCGACGGGATGGGTATGCCACGCGCTGCGGGCGCCCGGCTCGAAGGTGACGCTGCCGCCGCGCGTGCGCGCTGGCGCATCCATCTGGAACAGCGGATCCACGCGCACGGCACCGGTGAAGAACTCGGCCGGACCGTTGCCCGACGGCTGGGAGCCGTTGTGCCTGATCTCCAGCCCGTCGGACGCCCGGGCGAACGCCGGCGTCAGCAGAAGGAGCGACGCGATTGTCGCGGCCAGCAGTCTCATGCCAATCCTCTCGTCAGAAGCTCGGGTGTTGATTTAGGGCGCGCATCCGTGGCGACTAGCCGGCATAATCGGCATGGACTTATGAGCAGATACCATCAATGCAGCGCGGCAATCTGAACGATCTCCTGGCCTTCGTAATCGTGGCGCGCGAGCGCAGTTTCACCAAGGCCGCCGCCAAGCTGGGCGTTTCCCAGTCCGCGCTCAGCCACACCATCCGCGCACTGGAAGCCGGGCTGGGCGTGCGGCTGCTGACCCGCACCACGCGCAGCGTCTCGCCGACGGAGGCGGGCGACCGCTTGCTTCAGACCGCGGGACCGCGGCTGGAGGAGATCGAGGCCGAGCTCGAGGCCTTGAGCGAGCTGCGCGACAAGCCTGCCGGCACCATCCGGATCACGGCCACCGACTATGTGGCCGACACGATCCTGTGGCCGAAGCTCGCCAGGCTCTTGCGGGAACATCCGGATATCAAGGTCGAGATCGCCGTCGATTACGGCCTGACGGACATCGTGGCACAGCGCTATGACGCCGGCGTGCGCCACGGCGAGCAGGTGGCGAAGGACATGATCGCCGTGCGCATCGGGCCCGACATGCGCATGGCAGTGGTGGGCGCACCGTCGTACTTCCGCAAGCGTGCAGAGCCGAAGCAGCCGCAGGAGCTGATCTCTCACAACTGCATCAATCTGCGCCTGCCTACCCATGGCGGCCTGTATGCCTGGGAGTTTGAAAAAGGCGGCCGCGAGCTGAAGGTGCGTGTCGACGGCCAGATCGTCTGCAACGGCACGTCGCAGATGCTGCAGGCGGCGCTGACCGGACTGGGGCTGGCCTATGTGCCGGAGGATCTGGCGCAGCCCTATCTCGCCAAGGGCCGCCTCACGCGGGTGCTGGAGGATTGGTGCCCGCCGTTTTCAGGCTACCACCTCTACTACCCGAGCCGACGCCAGGTCTCGGCGGCGTTCGCCCTGGTGGTCGACGCGCTGCGCTATCGGGGTTGATCGCCCGGGTGCTGGTGCGCTTCAAGCTCACCATGAAGGCAAAACCTATCTGGGTCGCTTCTCGAAGACATCCTTGGCGACCGGCAGCGCCGAGAAGGCATTGGGCCAGCCGGCGTAGAAGGCCAGGTGCGTGATGACCTCGGCGGCCTGCGCCTGCGTGAGCCCGCCATCCATCGCCCGGTTGAGGTGGTAGGGAATCTGCGCGACCTGGCCGGATGCAACGAGCGCGCTGACCGTGACCAGGCTGCGATCCCGCGGCGCCAGGTCGGGGCGCAGCCACAGGTCGCGGAACAGGATGTCGGTCGTGTAGTGCACGATGCCCGGTGCGATCGCACCGAACTGTTGCCCGACGCGCTCGGCCCGCTGCGCCTCGGCAGCCTCGTTCAGCGGCAGAGGCGACGGAGACGCCGCCGGCAGCTGGTCGGCACCGATCTTGCGCTGGGCGAAGACGTCCGTCGCCGCGACGACTGCCGCCATGGCGTTGGGCCAGCCCGAATAGAAGGCCAGATGCGTGATGATCTCCGAGATCTCGCGCGGCTTGACGCCATTGTCGAGCGCCAGGTTCAGGTAGTACGGCATCTCCAGGGTCTGGTTGCGCGCGATCAAGGCGGCCAGCGTGACGATGCTGCGATCGCGCGGCACGAGGTCCGGCCGTTTCCACACCTCGTCGAGCAGGCGGTCGCGCGTGTATTTCTCGAGAGCGGGAGCGACCATCCGCACATCGTCAAGCGTCTGCATGGGCTTCTGCTCCGCGTGAACGGACGCTGGGGCGACCAGGGCGAGTGAGGCGATCAATGCCGCGAACAGTTTCATTCGATCTCCTGTCACGCCGCTCAATTAGGCGGCGGCCGGCACCTTGAGTAGTCGCGCAATCTCGATAGCTCTTATCGTGCCGGCTCATGAATGAGCGGCATGGTCGTCGGAATGGGAACTCCGGCTAGCCGTTATGGAGTCGATAGCGGAGCCACACCGCGCCGCCGTCCAGGACCTGGCTGCTGTCCAGGGTCATGGAGTCGATCGGGGCCGATACACCGGTCTCTTCAGCGCTGGAGTCGAAGACGCTCGGCGCGCCCTGGGTGCCGTCGACGGCCGGAAGGATCACGAGGCTGATCTCGTCGACGAGGCCGGCCCTGAGGAAGGCACCGTTGGCGCCGCCGCCACCCTCGAGCAGCAGGCGCTTGATCCCCAGCTCGCGGTTCAGGATCTCCAGCGCCAGTCCCAGGTCGACCGCCTGCTTGCCCGCGAAGATGTACGACACGCCGTCATCGCGCAGCGCCTCCAGGTGCGCATCCGAAACCTGTTCCGTCAGCACGACGACGATCGGATCGCCGCCGATGTCGGAGCGACCCCAGGCGATCTTGCCGTGCGCATCGAGAACGACGCCGTAGGCGTCGGCGTCGCGCCGTCCAATCCAGGGTTCCCGTGGATAGACCTTGGTCGTGTGTCCGGGGTAGGCGTCCTTCTTGGCAAATTCCTGGCCAGTCGTGCGCCCCACGAGCCAGGCATCACCCGCGAGCTGGTCGTGCAGGCGCTCGAACAGGCCTGACTCCCGGGCGCTCTTCGGTCGCCAGCGACTGGGCAGGATGCGTCCGTCCACGCTTGAGACCATGTGGCAGATCACGTGAGGCTTCATGACTGTCCTCCAAGACGTGTGACGGCGCCCGGGTGCTCTCACTTCCCCTTCGCGCCCAGCAGGATGGGAACAGTGTCGATGAGCTTGAGGGATTTCACCATGTCCTGCGTAGCGGCCTTGTACTTCTTGAAGTGGGGCGTTTCGAGGTGCGCCTCGTACGCCTGCACATCGCGGTACATTTCAAAGACGATAATGTGGGCGGGATTGTCTTTTTCAGCCACGGCATACAAGGCCAGGACGCCAGGCTCGACGCGGACAGACTCCGCGATTTCTTCCCTGGCCGCCACTTTGTAGCTTTCCAGCTGCGCAGGATCGATTTCGATCTGTGCCAGGCGCACATAAGGGCCTTGAGTCTCCTGCGCAAGGACGCTTCCGCTCAGCGCCGACGCCAGCACGGATGCGCCAAGGATGAGAAACTGGCCGGCGTTCATATCGTCCCCCAGCTTGATCGGCCGAGCCGCAGGGCGATGGGCACGGCGCAAAGCGCGATCAGGGCGCTGGCGAGAAACACCGCGCCGAGACCGGCGCCGCTGGCGATCAGGCCCAACACCGGACCGCCGACGCCCAACGCGAGGTCGAGAAAGGCGGTGTAGGCGCCCATGGCGAGCCCGCGGCTTTGCGGTGGCACGCGCCGCACGGCTTCGACGCCGAAACCTGGATAGACCAGTGAGTAGCCCAGGCCGGCGAGCGCCGCGCCAAGCAAGGCAAGCGCGGACCATGGCGCGAGCCAGATCAGCGCCTGGCCGATCGCTTCGATCAGCAGGCACACCAGCGCCACTCTGGCGCCGCCGATTTTGTCGGGCAGATGGCCAAGGGCCAGGCGCGTCAGGATGAAGACAGCGGCGAAAACCGTGTAAGGCAACCATCCGTGGCTCCATCCGCGGTCCGCGAACAGCAGTGTCACGAAGGCGGTCATCGCGCCAAAGCCGACACTGCCGAGGGCCGAGGCGAGTCCCGGTGCCCATACGGCCCCGAGCACGCGGGTAAACCCAGGCTGGCGGGCGTGGGCGTGTGGCGCAACAGCACGAAGCGGAACGACGAGCAGCAAGGTTGCAAGCGGCGCAAGTGTCGTTGCCAGCGCAATCGCCACGAAACCGTAGGCGTCATAGAGCGCTGCGCCCACCGGTGCGCCAAGCGCGAAGGCGGCGAACATCGCGGCACCTACCCAGGCGATGACCCTGCCCGTGTTCTGCGCGTCGACCAGCGACAGTCCCCAACTCACCGCCCCCGTGATGACGAAACTCTCGGCGCCGCCGAGCAGCAATCGGCCCAGCAACAAGATCGCAGCCGATGTCGTCGGCACACTGACAAAGCGGAACGACAACAGGTAGAGCAACCCGGATGCGGCGGCGACAGCCAGGCCGGTGACGACGGCGCGCTTGGCACTGCTTCTGTCGGCGTACTGGCCTGCGTACGGGCGCGAAATCAGCGCCGCCATGAACTGGCTGCCGGCGACAAGGCCGACCAGGACCGTGCCAAGGCCCAATCCTTGGTGCACGTGAAGGGGCAGCACCGGCATGGCCATGCCGATGACGAGGAACGCCACCATGACCACGCCCATGATCGGCAACAGCACCACGACCGAGCGGCTTTCGAGGGCCGTGCCGGGCAACGGTCCAGTGTCATGATCGCCGTGCCTGTCCATGGTCGATGAAATTCGCCCTCTCCTGCGATGGCGCAGTGCGAGCGTCGTTGTACGGCGTGCTGTCGGCTCCGATTAGACGCCGGAACCCGCATAGACTTATCGGACAGGCTCATGGATCTGCCGGCTATCCCTTGGCCGTCAGCAATTGGCCGGCCCAGCCGGCGCACCGGCAACGGATCGATCAGCGCCGCAGCGCACAACCTCATCCTGAGGAGCCGGCGCAGCCGGCGTCTCGAAGGATGGGCTGCAGTCTCTATCGATCCTGCCGCTGTCGAAACACGCGTGCGGTAGCCCACCCTTCGAGACGCTCGCTTCGCTCGCTCCTCAGGGTGAGGTGGTGTCGCTGCTAGCCAGCCAGACCGTACGCCGCGCGCACGTTGTCGCCGAGCAGCCTCGCGCGTGCCTGTTGCGGCATCGTGTCGGCCATCGCCTCCAGCGCCGCGAGGTAATCGCCGGTGTGGTCGGGATGCGGATAGTCGCTGGCCCAGAAGAAGCGGTCGGCGCCGTAGAGCGCCGCCATCGCCGGCACCGTGCGCTCGTCGGGATCGCCCGAGATCCAGCACTGGCGGCGGAAATAATCGCTGGGCTTGTGCTGCAGCGGCGCGCGGCCGCCCAGGAACGTCGCCTCGACCACGCCATCGAGGCGGTCGAGCCAATAACCGATCCAGCCGGCGCCCGACTCCAGGATCACCAGCTTCAGGGTCGGGAAGCGATCGAACGTCGCGAAATCGAAGAACGTCGTAAAAGCGTGA
>DATEIF010000430.1:0-22140 GCA_035279205.1 Vineibacter sp. | reverse complement strand
TCACCTTCATCGACAACACCGTCGATCGCGCGACGGGCACCATCACCGCCCGCGCCACCATCGCCAATGCCGACCGCAGCTTGTTGCCCGGTCAGTACGTCAATATCCGCGTGCTGGTCGGCGAGAAACCCGACACGCTGCTGATTCCGCAGGCCTTGCTGGGCTCCAGCCAGCTCGGCAAGTTTGTCTACGTCATCGACGAGGGCAAGGTCGCCATGCGCATGGTCGAGCTGGGCCCGACGCAAGGCCCGCTCGTGTCGGTGATCAAAGGCATCAAGGACAGCGACCAGATCATCGGCGGCAACCTGCAAAAAATCGGTCCCGGCATGCCGGTGACGCCGCAGCCAACCAAGGCGGGCAGCTGAAGCAGGGCGGGCCGTCGCTTCCAAGCTGTCACTCCGAGCGCAGCGAGGAATCTCCCGCGAACGGAGACTCCATTCCCAGGAGACGGCCGCCCTTCAATCCGAACGGATGATTGCGGCGCCACATGCCGCGAGCTTCTCGGCAATCCGATCGTAACCCCGGTCGAGATGCTCAAGGCCATCAAGGGCCGTCTCGCCGGCAGCAGCCAGCGCCGCAATTACCAGCGCCGCGGCGGCCCGAACGTCCGTGCAGGTGACAGCGGCGCCGTTCAACCCGGCGACGCCACGCACCCAGGCGGTTCTGCCACGCACGGTGATGTCGGCGCCCATCTTGCGCAGTTCGTCGACATGCCGGAAGCGCTGCTCGAAGATGGTTTCGGTGATGGCGCTGGCACCCGTCGCCACCGACAGCAGCGCCATCACAGGCGCCTGCAGGTCGGTGGCAAAGCCGGGATAGGGTTGCGTGACGACATCCGTGCCACGCAGACCCGCCGCCGCGCGACGCGCGACGATGCCGCCGTCGACGACGTCCAACGCCACACCGGCCGCGGCCAGCACGGGGCCGGCGGCGCCGAGCAGATCAGGCTGTGCGCCCTGCAGCAGGATCTCGCCGTCGGTGATCGCCGCGGCGCAGGCGAGCGTGCCCAGCTCGATGCGGTCGGGCATGACGGCATGGACGGCACCGCCGAGAGCCGCACCGCCATCGATGGTCAATGTATGGGTGTCGAGGCCGACAATCGTTGCGCCCATGGCGATCAGGCAACGCGCGAGATCGGCGATTTCCGGCTCGCGCGCGGCGTTGTGGATCACTGTGGTGCCCTGCGCGCACACGGCGGCCAGCAGCAGGTTCTCGGTGGCCCCGACCGACGGCAGCGGCAGCCGGATATTGGCGCCTCTCAGGCCGTCGGGCGCCCGCGCGTGAATGACGCCACCAGCCATCTCGATCTGCGCACCCATCGCACGCAAGCCGGCGAGGTGGAAATCGATGCCACGCAGGCCGATGGCATCGCCGCCGGGCATCGGAAGACGCGCCTCGCCGCTGCGTGCCAGCAAAGCCCCCAGCAACAGGACCGAGGCCCGCATACGCGCCACCAGGTCCGCCTCGATATTGGCGGGCTGGATGCGATCGGCACAGATCGTGACACTGAGGCTGCCTTGCGCGGTTGACCAGCGCAGGTCGGCGCCCAGCCGTCGCAGGACGGCGGCCAGCACCGCGACATCGAGGCTGGCCGGCACGTTGTGCAATGTCACCAGATGCGGTGTCAGCACGGATGACACCATCAGCGGCAGCACGGCGTTCTTGGCGCCACTGATTGGATAGGCACCGACCAGAGGTCGGCCACCGCGAATCACGAGGGAACGCCCGGTGCGGGGCTGCCACCAGGGTGCGGCGGATTGCAGTGACGTGGCGGCCGGATCGGCCATGGCGGTTCCTCTTTCTTGCGGGCGCTCGGTTTCATACTCTGGTCCGCGATCAAACTGCCATGCCGATGTTGCACCTCGCCTTTCATACGCCGCTGAAGCCACTCGACCACCCGACACCGTCGGGCGATCGGGCCATGGCGCGCGCGCTCGTGGCGCTGCTGGAGCGGCTGGGCCACACGGTGCAGGTGATGGATACCTATGACGCCGGTGCCGCGCGCACGCCGATGACGGCGGCGTCGCTGCCGGCGGTACAGGCGGCAGCGCAACGGCGGGCCGAGCTGCTGATCGACCGCTGGTCGCGGCTGGCAGCGGGCGATCCGCGCCGACCGACAGGCTGGTTCACCTATCACGTCTGGTACAAGCGGCCGGACTGGCTGGGTCCTGACGTGGCCCGCGCGCTGGGGATCCCTTACATCATCGCCGAGGCGTCCTATGCGCCCAAGCGCGCCGGCGGCCCGTGGGACCTGGGCCATCGCGCCACGGCGGCGGCGGTGCGCGCCGCCGACCTGATCCTGACGCTCAATCCGGATGACGCCGCATGCCTGATGCCGCTGCTGGCTACACCCCAGGCGATGATTATCGTGCCGCCGTTTCTTGACGCAACACCGTGGCGTGCCGCCGCCGACCGCACGGCGCACCACGCAGCCCTGCGGCAGCGTTTCGGATGGCCGGCGGATGTCCCCGTCCTGCTGGCGGTCGCCATGATGCGGCCGCCGGACAAGGTGGCGTCTTATCGCGTCCTGGCCGAAGCTCTGGCGATGATCCGGGACCGCGACTGGCGACTGCTGCTGGTCGGCGACGGCGAGGCGCGTGCCGACGTCGAAGGCCTGTTCGCGCCGCTGGCGCGGCAGGTTGCTTTTGCCGGGGCGCAGCCTGCCGATCGGCTGCCTGCCCTCTACGCCGGCGCCGATCTCTATGTCTGGCCCGCCATCAACGAGGCCTACGGCGTCAGTCTGCTGGAGGCTCAGGCGGCGGGGTTGCCGGTGGTCGCCGGACGAACGCGGGGCGTGCCGGCTGTCGTCGCCGACGGCGAGACCGGCATCCTGACGCTGTTGGGCGACGCTGCGGCATTCGCAGATGGCGTGCGCCGTCTGTTGGATGGCCCGCGGCAACGCGCGACGATGGGTGCCGCCGCGACGGCACGCATCGCACACCACCATGACCTCGCCGCCGCGGCGCGCATCATCGGCAATGCCCTCGATACGATGCAGATGCGGCGGACGACGACGAGCCCCAACATATGACCCTGATTGCCTTCCTGCGCCATGGCCCGACCTTGTGGAACGAGAGCAAGCGGCTGCAAGGCATGACCGACGTGCCGCTGTCGGATGCCGGGCGGTCCCAGGTATCGACGTGGGCTGTGCCGGCCGAGGTGATGGCGTGGCGCTGGCAGTGCAGCCCTCTCGTGCGGGCCCGCGAAACCGCGCGCCTGCTGCGCGGCGGCCGCGACGCCGAGGCCGAGCCGGCACTGCGCGAGATGAGTTTCGGCAGCTGGGAGGGTTATCGCCTGACCGACCTGCGCCACACGTTTGGCGCCGAGATGGAGGGCAACGAGGCGCAGGGCATCGACCTCGTCCCGCCAGGCGGCGAGAGCCCCCGCCAGGTGATGGCGCGGCTACAGCCCTGGCTCGCCACGATGGCGGACGAGGGGCGCAACACGGTGGCCGTCACGCACAAAGGCGTCATCCGGGTTGTTCTCGCCATGGCCACGGGATGGGATATGAAAGGCCGACAACCCTTGAAGCTGGATTGGCAATCGATGCACATCTTCCGCGCCCAGGCCGATGGGTCCGTCGTCGCCGAACGGCTGAATGTTCCTCTTGTCCTCCCCAGCGACGCTGGGGAGGTGCCCCGGAGGGGCGGAGGGGAGCCGACGTGATCTCGGTAATAATGATCTCGTCGGCTCCCCCTCCGGCCTCCTCCCCCAACTGCGTTGGGGGAGGGAGCTGACATGACCGGCCGCATCCTGTTTCATGTGCAGCATCTGCTGGGCATCGGCCATTTGCGCCGCGCCGCCACCCTGGCGCGCCACTTCGCGGCGGCGGGTCATGACACGGTCCTGACATCGGGCGGCATGCCGGTCCCCGGTCTCGATATCGGCGGCGCCCGGCTGGTGCAGCTGCCGCCGGTACGTGCGACCGACAAACGTTTCAAGGTGCTGGTCGACAGCCATGACGTCGTGATCGACGATGCCTTCAAGCAGCACCGGCTGGCGATGCTGCTGGAGACGCTGCGGCAGCACCAGCCCGACCTGGTGATCACCGAGCTGTTTCCCTTCGGCCGCCGGCAGCTGCGCTTCGAGCTGGTGCCGCTGGTCGAGGCCGCGCAGGCGCTGCCACGCCGGCCGCGCGTCGTATCGTCGGTCCGTGACATCCTGGTGCGCTCGCCAAAACCGGAACGGGTCGATGAGATGATCGACCTGTTCGGGCGCCACTTCGACTTTGTGATGGTCCATGGCGATCCGGCGTTCATCCCCTTCGCGCGGACCTTTCCGCGCTGGCGCGATATCGAGGACCGTACGTTTCACACCGGCTACGTCATCGACGGCCTGCCGGCATCCGACGCCTCGACGCAAGCCGGCTTCGACGAAGTGCTGGTGTCGGCGGGCGGCGGCGCCGTCGGCGCGACGCTGCTACAGGCCGCGCTGGCCGCGCGCCCCCTCAGCCGGTTGCGCGAGCGGCGCTGGCGTTTCCTGTGCGGCCCTTCGATGCCGGCCGCCGATGTCGCTTCGTTGCGTGCAGCGGCGCCGCCGCAGGATAGCGGCGTTGTCATCGAACCGGCCCGCCGCGATTTCACCACCTTGCTGCGCAACTGCATGCTCTCGATCTCCCAGGGCGGTTACAACACCATGATCGAGACGCTGTCGGTGGCGGACCGGGCCGTCATCGTCCCCTATGCCGGCGGCCTGGAGACCGAGCAGGAGCTGCGGGCGGAACTTCTGGCCGAACGCGGCGTCTTCCAGATGGTCCCCGAAGCCACGCTGTCGCCGGCCGCGCTGGCCACTGCCATCGACAACGCCATGGACGGCCCCTCCATCCGCACGTTCCCGCGCATCGACGCCAACGGTATCGACAAGACGCTGGCGCTGGTGGATCAGTGGCTGAAGGAGAAGCCCTGATGGGGATCATGCCGTCGACGCCTCGCCCCGCGAGAGCGGGGAGAGGGAGGAGCCCATCGCGCAGCGACCGGTCTCGATTCTTGCCGTATGACTCGGCCGTTCCTACCCCTCACCTTTCCATGCCTTTGGCATGGGCCCCTTCCTCTCCCCGCTCTCGCGGGGAGAGGAGCGCGCGCCGATGACCGTCTGGACCCTCCTCGACGACGAGCTGGCGCGGTGGTCGGACACCGGCCGCGTGGCCACCCTATGGTGGCGCGATGACGATGCCATCGCGCCGACCGCGGAACTGGATCGCCTGCTGGCAATGCGCGACGCCTACGATCTGGGCCTGGCGCTGGCCGTCATACCGGCGACCATGGACGCCGCCCTGGCGACGCGATTGCATGACCAGCCGGCATCGGTCTCCGTCCTGCAGCATGGCTATGCCCACCAGAATCACGCCGCCGCCGGTGAAAAGAACGTCGAGCTGGGCCCGCACCGGCCGGCACCCGTCGTGATCGGTGAACTGGGCACCGGCCAGATGGCCATGGCGCAGACTTTCGGAGCGCGCTTCCTGCCGGTCATGGTGCCGCCCTGGAATCGCATTTCGCCGGCCCTGATTCCCGTGCTGCGCGAAATCGGCTTTCGCGGCCTGTCGACCTATACGGCGAGAACACGTGTAGAACCCGTGCGGGGCCTGTTGCAGGTCAACACGCATGTCGGTCCGATCGGCTGGCGTCCCAGGCGGGGCTTCCTCGGCGACGAGCAGATCATCACGACGCTGGTCGAGGCGCTGCGCGCCCGGCGCGTCGCGGCGCCGACCTCGCCCGTCGCCGACGAACCCACCGGGGTGCTCACCCACCACCTGGTGCATGACGACGATATCTGGACGTTCCTTGATCGGTTATGGAAGCGATTGCGGGTCCATCCGGCAGTCCGCATAGTGCCGCCAGTGGAGATCTTCGGGTCCTGATGATGGTTTTGCGCCCTATTTTATTACTTCCGGCATCGCCTCTCGCATGAGCACGACACTGCGCTATGCCCGTCCGGCACTGTATGCAGACTATGCGCGCGCTGCCGTCGGTGTTGCGGTCTGCTTCCTGCCGATGTTGTTCGTGGCCCGCAATACTGTCACAGTGGTTCTTGCCGCACTGGGTGTGCTGTTCCTTTTGTTCGGTGCCCGGACGGCTTTTCGGCATGCGACGGAGATCGTGGCGGACGAGTCGGGCGTAGCGGCGCGGGGCCCGTTCGGCGGCAGGATCGCGTGGGACAGGCTGGAGCGACTGAAGCTCGCCTACTACGCGACCCGGCGCGACCGGAAGGGAGGGTGGATGCACATGACGTTGGCGGGCGAGGGCCGGACCCTGCGGCTCGATTCGTCCCTCGATGGTTTTGCCGAGATCGCTCGCATGGCTGCCCGCGCCGGCGCTGCCAACAGCCTCGCGGTGAGTGACGCGACCCGCGCCAACTTTGCCGCGCTGGACATCTCCTTTCCCGCCGCCCCAGCGGAGACGACCGCATGAGCGCGCTGCTGCGGGTCGAGAACCTCAAGGTCTATTTCCGGGTGCATGACGGCATCCTGAAAGCCGTCGATGGCGTCGACTTCACCATCAAGCCGGGCGGCACGGTCGCCCTGGTGGGCGAGTCCGGTTCCGGCAAGTCGGTGTGCAGCCAGGCCATCATGGGGCTGCTGCCGAAGGCGGCCAAGATCACGGGCGGCTCGATCCTGTTCCATGACCCCGGCAGCAACGGTGCGCCCCCGGTCGACATCGCCCGCCTCGATCGCAACGGCCCGGAGATGCGCCGCATCCGCGGCGGGCGGATTTCCATCATCTTCCAGGAACCGATGACGTCGTTGTCGGCCCTGCACACGGTCGGCGACCAGATCGGCGAGGCCGTGCAGCTGCACGGCACCCGCCTGTCCGACATGCATTCCATCGGCGACCAGATGGAGGAGATGACCGAGCGGCTGCGCACGCCGACGGGCATGAAGCTCGACCGCAAGCAGGCGCTGGAGGTCACCGAGCAGATGCTGCGCATGGTCGGCTTTCCCGACCCCAAGCGCGCGCTGCGCACGTTCCCCTTCGAGCTGTCGGGCGGGCTGCGGCAGCGCGCCATGATCGCCATGGCGCTGGTGTGCCGGCCGGCGCTGCTGATCGCCGACGAACCGACGACGGCGCTTGATGTCACCATCCAGGCCCAGATCCTGAAGCTGATGAAGGATCTCCAGGCCGAGCTCGGCATGGCCATGCTGATGATCACGCACGATCTGGGCGTGGTCGCCAACGTCGCCGAGGAGGTCGTGGTGATGTACCGCGGCCGCGTGGTCGAGAGCGGCGGCATCGACGACATCTTCCGCCGCGCAGAGCATCCCTACCTGAAGGCACTGCTCAACGCCGTGCCGCGCTTCGGCATGGACGAGAGCGAACGGCTGGTGCCGATCCGCGAGATCAAGCCGGCGACCGGCCACCTGTTGGCCGAGAAGAAGCCCGTCGCGCCGACCAACGGCTACGATCCCAACGCGCCCGTGCTGTCGGTCCGCCACCTGCACAAGACCTACAGCATCAAGAAGGCGGACACGCTCTTGGAGGCGCTGTGGGGCATCGGCCGCACGCGCACCGTGCATGCCGTCAACGACGTCAGCTTCGACGTACGGCGCGGCGAGTGCCTGGGCCTGGTCGGCGAAAGCGGCTGCGGCAAGACCACGCTGAGCAAGATCCTGATGCGCGCCATCACCGCCGACCAGGTGATGTCGGACAAGGGCGGCGGCGTGGTGTACGACGACTGGGGCCGCAAGATCGACGTGCTGGCGCTGCGCAACCACGAGCTGATCGAGTTCCGCCGCAAGCTGCAGTTCATCTTCCAGGATCCGTTCAGCTCGCTCAATCCGCGCATGACCGTGTTCGACATCATCAGCGAGCCGCTGGTGATCCACAACGTGGGCGATGCCGCGCACCGCCGCGAGATGGTCGGTGAGCTGATGGAGCTGGTCGGGCTCGACCGCCGGCATCTCAACCGCTACCCGCACTCCTTCTCCGGCGGCCAGCGTCAGCGCCTGGGCATTGCGCGCGCGCTGGCGCTGCGGCCCGACATGGTGATCTGCGACGAGCCGGTGTCGGCGCTGGACGTCTCGATCCAGGCCCAGATCCTCAATCTGCTGCGCGACCTGCAGGACCGGCTGGGCCTCACCTATCTCTTCATCTCCCACAACCTGGCGGTGGTCGACTACATTGCCGACCGCATCGCGGTGATGTGCGCCGGCCGACTGGTCGAGCTGGCGCCCGGCAACGAGCTGTTTCGCAACCCCGTGCACCCCTATACGCGCGCGCTGGTGACGGCCGTGCCGGAGCCCGATCCGTCGAAGAAGCTCGACCTGACCGCCCTGATGGAAGGCAAGGCATCGATCCCGGCCGAGTGGCCGCGCCCCTTCCGCGACAACGATAAGGAGCCGCTCGACTGGCTCGATCTCGGTAACGGGCACTTCGTACGCGCTGCACCAGAGCTGCTCGGCGCAGAGAAGGCGGCATGACGGCGCGTCGCTCATCGCCGGCCTGCTGGCTGCAGCGCCTGCTCGTTCCGCTGGCTGTCGGCTTCGCGTCATGCGCGCCGATGGCCCGGGCCGACGACGCCTGCCCGGCGGTCAAGACGGTGGTCGACAGCAGTCCGCGCATTCCCGACCTGAAAGAGACGCCGCTGCTGGTCGACCGCGTGAAGTCGGGCAAGCTGCCGGCGATCACGGACCGCCTGCCGCGTGAGCCGCTGGTGGTGGATCGTTTCGCCGGCAAGGACGGCCCGGGCCGGTCGGGCGGTGAGCTCGTCACCTTGATGGCCATCGCCCGCGAGATCCGGATGATGGTGGTGTATGGCTACGCCCGCCTGGTCGTGTTCGATGACCGGCGCCATCTGGTGCCCGACCTGCTGCAGGACGCCGACGTCCAGGACGGCCGGATCTTCACGCTGAAGCTGCGGGCCGGCCACAAATGGTCCGACGGCGCGCCGTTCACCACCGAGGATTTCCGCTACTTCTGGGAGGACGTGGCCAATAACGCCGAGCTGACGCCGACGGGCCCGCCGCTGGAGATGCTGGTCGACGGCAAGCCGCCCAGGATCGACATCATCGACGAAACCACGATCCGCTACAGCTGGGACAAGCCCAATCCGCTCTTCCTGCCGGCGCAGGCGCGACCGGCGCCGCTGTTCATCTTCCGGCCGGCCCATTACCTGAAGCAGTTCCACGCCAAATACGCCGATCCGGCCGAGCTGAAGAAAAAGATCGATGCCATGCGCCAGCGCAATTGGGCCTCGCTGCACAATCGCGTCGACGACATGTATCGCAACGAGAATCCCGACCTGCCCTCGCTGCATCCGTGGATCGTGGAAACGCGGCCGCCGTATCAGCACCGCATCACGTTCGTGCGCAACCCCTACTATCACCGCATCGATGCGAAGGGCACGCAGCTGCCTTACATCGACCGGGTGCACATGAACCTGGTGTCGCCCAGCCTGATCCCGCTGAAGGCGGGTTCGGGCGAAAGCGATCTGCAGGCTCGCTACCTGCGCTTCGACAACTACACGTTCCTGCGCCAGGGCGCCAAGCAGTTCGGCTTCGAGGTGCGGCTGTGGGAGACCGGGCTGGGCGCCCATCTTGCGCTCTACCCTAACCTTAACTATGCCGAGCCGGTCTGGCAGGCGGTGCTGCGCGAGCCCAACGTGCGCCGCGCGCTGTCGATGGCCATCGACCGCGAGGAGATCAACGAAATCCTCTATGTCGGCATGGCGACCCCGTCGAACAACACGGTGCGGCCGGAGTCACCGCTCTACAAGAGCGAGTACCGCAGCAAGTACACGCATCTCGACTACAAGGAAGCCAACCGCGTCCTCGACAAGGTGCGCTTCACCATGCCCGACGGCAAGGAAGGCGGCCTGAACAAGCGCAACGGACGCGGCGTGCGCCTGCTGCCCGACGGCCGGCCGATGATCATCGTGCTGGAAACAGCCGGCGAAAGCACCGAGGAAACCGACGTGCTGCGCCTGGTCGCCGACAGCTGGAAGAAGATCGGCGTCGAGCTGGTGACCCGGCCGCAGACCCGCGAGATCCTGCGCGGCCGCATCTATAGCGGCGAGACGATGATGACCATCTGGAGCGGGCTGGAGAACAGCCTGCCCGACGCCCGCTCCAATCCGGCCGAGCTGGCGTGCCTGTCGCAATCGGTGCTGTGGTGTCCCAAGTTCGGCCAGTATCGCGAAACCGGCGGCAAGTCGGGCGAGCCGATCCCGGCGAACCTTGCCGTGGTGCAGGAGTTGAGCGACCTCGCCGAACGGTGGAGCCAGACCGCCGATTGTCGCGAGCAGGAGCGGATCTGGCATCGGATGCTGCAGATCCATACCGATTTCCAGTACACGATCGGCGTCGTCACCGGCGTCAAGCAGCCGGTCGTGGTGTCGTCGAGGCTGAAGAACGTGCCCACCGAAGCGGTCTATAGTTGGGAGCCCTACGCCTTTTTTGGCGCCTACCGGCCCGATAGCTTCTGGCTGGAGGAGAAGAAGTGAGGAGACAGCGGGACTTGCTCGAACTCCCCCCATCCGCCCCTTCGGGGCACCTTCCCCCGCAAGCGGGGGAAGGTAAGGACGTACGCTAGTGCTGCGCTACGTCGCCAAGCGATTCCTGATCATGGTGCCCACCCTGGTCATCATCAGCTTTTTGGTGTTCTTCATCATCACCCTGCCGCCCGGCAACTGCGTGACGGCGCAGATCGACGAGATCCTGTCGAGCGGCGGCTCCAACGCCATGGAGAAGGTAAAGCAGCTCGAGCAGCTCTATGACCTCGATAAATCGTGGTGGCAGCGCTACGCGATCTGGGCCAGCGGCGCGCTGACCTGGGATTTCGGCCTGTCGTGCCAGGATAATCAGCCGGTGTCCCAGCTGATCGGCGAGCGCATTGCGCTCACCATGGTGATGGAGATCTCGACCATCATCTTCATCTGGGTGGTGTCGTTCATCATCGGTGTCTATGCCGCCACCCACCAATATCGGCCGGGCGACTACATCGCGTCCTTCATCGGCTTCATTGGTCTGGCGACGCCCAACTTCCTGCTGGCGCTGGTGCTGCTCTATGTCGGCAAGCGCTATTTCGGCGTGTCGGTGGGCGGCCTGATGGATCCGCAGTACATCGACCAGCCGTGGAGCTGGGACAAGGTGCGCTCCGTGCTGGAGCACCTGATCATCCCGGTGATCGTGATCGGCACTGCCGGCACTGCCGGCATGATCCGCCGCCTGCGCGCCAACCTGCTGGATGAGCTGCAGAAGCAGTATGTCACGACGGGCCGGGCCAAGGGCCTGCCGCCGCTGAAGCTCTTGATCAAGTATCCCCTGCGGCATGCGCTCAACCCGTTCGTCTCCGACATCGGCCACATCCTGCCCGAGGTGATCTCGGGCTCGGTGATCGTCTCGGTCGTGCTGTCGCTGCCGACCACCGGGCCGATGCTGCTGAACGCGCTCAAGACGCAGGACACCAACCTAGCGGCCACGTTCCTGCTGTTCGTCGCCGTGCTGACGGTCATCGGAACCTTGATCTCCGACCTGCTGCTGGCGGCGCTCGATCCGCGCATCCGTTTGCAGGGCGGCCGGGAGAAGTGACGGCGATGGACGAGGCAAGACAGGTCACCCCGGCCGCCACGCCACCACCGCACTTCGTCTCGAAGGAGCCGTGGGATCCGTACGTCGCGGAGAAGCTGACGGCCGAGCAGGAACGCTTTTATATGGCCGGCCAGTGGAAGCTGATGTGGTGGCGCTTGCGCCGCCACAAGCCGGCGGTGATCTGCGGCGGCTTCCTGCTGTTCATGTACCTGACGACGCTGGTCAGCGAGATCATCGCGCCCTACGACCAGCACACCCGCCACATCAAGCACATCTTCGCCCCGCCGCAGGGCATCCATCTGTTCCACGAGGGCAGTTTCGTCGGGCCGTTCACCTACGGCTACAAGATGGCGCGCGACTCCGACACGCTGCAGCGCGTCTATACGCCCGACAAGAGCCAGGTTCACCCCATCCGCTTCTTCTGCCTGGGCGAGACCTACGAGTTCTGGGGCCTGTTCGAAGGCAGCTTCCACCTCGTCTGCCCGGGCGAGAACGGGGGGACGCTGTTCCTGCTGGGGACCGACCGGCTGGGGCGGGACATGTTCTCGCGCATCGTCTACGCGGCGCGCATCTCGCTGACCGTCGGCCTGTTCGGCATCGCGCTCAGCTTCGTGCTGGGGCTGGTGATCGGCGGCATCGCCGGCTACTACGGCGGCTGGATCGACAATGTCATCCAGCGGGCCATCGAGATCATCAAGAGCTTCCCGCACCTGCCACTGTGGCTGGCCTTGTCGGCGGCGCTGCCGGTGACGTGGTCGCCGCTGCTGGTCTATTTCGGCATCACCATCATCCTCGCCCTGCTCGACTGGCCGGGGCTGGCGCGCGCCGTGCGCTCCAAGCTGCTGTCGCTGCGCGAGGAAGATTTTGCCACGGCGGCGGCGCTGATGGGCGCCTCGCCGCAGCGCATCATCGGACGCCACCTGATCCCCAGCTTCATGAGCCACCTGATCGCGTCGGCCACGTTGTCGATCCCGTCGATGATCCTGGCCGAGACCGCGCTCTCGTTCCTCGGCCTGGGCCTGCGGCCGCCGATCACCTCGTGGGGCGTTCTGCTCAACGAGGCCACCGACATCAACGTCGTCGCCGTGAACTGGTGGCTGATCCTGCCGGTCGTGCCGGTGATCATGGTGATCCTGTCGTTCCAGTTCTTCGGCGACGGCCTGCGCGACGCAGCCGATCCGTATCACTGACCGGTCCTGACGGTCACCGCGGGGGACACACCTGAGGCGCTTCCCCACACCGTCGCTCTCGCGCCGCCATCTGCTGATCGGCGCCGGGGCGGCGCTCGCCACATCGAGCGCCGGCGGCCGCGTGCTGGCGCAGCCGCGGTTCGACCGCAACCCCTTCGGCCTGGGTGTGGCCTCAGGCGAGCCGGCGTCGGACGGGTTCGTGATCTGGACGCGCGTGCTGGCCGACCCGCTGTCGCCACCGCCGATGGCCAGCGATGCCTATGCGCTGACCTACCATGTCGCCGAAGATCCCGATTTCAGGCGCATCGTGCGCAGCGCCGAGACCCTCGCCCTGCCACAGGACGCGCACACCGTGCACATCGAATTGCGCGACCTGCGGCCCGGGCGCGACTACTGGTATCGCTTCCTGCTGCATCCCGGCCACGTCAGCGCCACGGGGCGCGCGCGCACCGTCCCGGCGCCCGGCGCCGCGGTGGACCAGCTCGATCTCGTGGTGGCCTCGTGTCAGCACTATGAGGGTGGCTACTACGGCGCCTGGCGCGATGCGATCCGCGGCCGCGACCGGCCGCTCGATGCGATCCTGTTCCTGGGCGACTACATCTACGAAAGCCCGGGCGGCGGGCGGCCGGGCCGGCAGCACAACGTCGAGGACAACCCGGTCACCCTCGACGATTTCCGCCGCCGCTATGCGCTCTACAAATCCGATCCCGATCTGCAGGCCGCACACGCCGCCGCGCCGTGGCTGGCGATCTGGGACGATCACGAAGTCGATAACGACTACGCCAACGACCACTCGCAGCACCGCATGGATCGCGCGGCGTTCATCGCGCTGCGCGCCGCCGCCTATCGCGCCTGGTGGGAGCACATGCCCGTCGGCATGGCCCTCAAGCCCAACGGGCCGGACGCCACCATCTATCGTCGGGTGCGCTTCGGCGACCTGGCGCGCATCGATCTGCTGGACGGCCGTCAGTACCGCAGCCCGCAGCCCTGCCCGCGCCCGGGTGCCGGAGGCTCGAACATCGTTGGGCCGGCGTGCGCGGACCGCCTCGATCCGGCACTCAGCATGCTGGGAGCAACGCAGGAGGCTTGGCTCTACGACGGCTTCCGAGAGAACGGTGCGCGCTGGAGCCTGATCGGCAACCAGACGCTGATGGCGCCGCTGGATTTCCAGATCGGCGACGGCGAGCTGTGGCGCACCGACCAGTGGGACGGCTATCCGGCCGCGCGCGCCCGGCTGTACGAAGCCATGCGCGCGACGCGGCTGTCGAACCCCGTCATGCTGACGGGCGATTTCCATGCCCATATCGTCGGCGACCTGTTCGACGACGCCGATGGTCGTGGCCCGGCCGTTGCGTCCGAGTTCGTCGGCACTTCGATCACCTCAGGCGGGCCGCAGCGCGACGATGCCTGGTTCGCCGCCCGGCTGGCCGAAAACCCGCACCTGAAGCTGTTCAACAACCGACATCGCGGCCATCTGGCGATCCGTGTCACGCCCAAGAGCCTCGTCGCCGACCTGCGCATCATCGAGGACGTCCACGACCGGCTCAGCCCGGGCCGCACGCTGGCGCGCTTCGCCGTCGACAACGGCAAGCCAGGCGTCGTGCCCATTTGATTCCTGGGAGCGCGGGCGGGACGCCCGCGCTCCCAGGGCTAATAGCCCGCCGTGGCGAGGTCGATGGAGCGGCGCAGCATGACCATCGTCGCCTCGGGCGTGAAGAAGCCGGCATGCGCCGAGAGCGTGACAGTCTCCAGCGCCAGCAGCGGATCGCCTGGCAGCGGCGGCTCGGGCTCGAACACATCGATGGCGGCATGCCGGATGTGGCCCGACGCCAGGCTGTCGACCAGTGCCGCCTGATCGATGATGGCGCCGCGCGCGGTATTGATCAGGATGGCGCCGGGCTTCATGCGCCTCAGCCGGTCGCGATTCATGAAACCGCGGGTCGTGTCGTTGAGTGACAGGTGAAGGCTGACCACATCGGCACGCTGCAGCAACGCATCGAGCTCGACCAGCGGCACCGGCGGATCGGCAATCGCCGTCCGGTTCCAGGCCAGCACGTCCATGCCGATCCCGCGTCCCAGCCGCGCCATCTCGCGGCCGATGCCGCCCAGGCCGACAACGCCCAGCGTCTTGCCGAAGAGCTGCATGCCACCCGACGGGGTCCACGCGCCGGCGCGCATCGCGCGATCCATCCTGGCTGTCTGGCGCGCGGCGGCGAACATCAGTCCGATCGCATGCTCGGCGACCGTCGTGTCGCCGTAACCGCTGATGGTCGAGACCTTGATGCCGAGGTCGCGGGCGGCCGCCAGGTCGATGTAGCTCGCAGCACCGGTGCCGAGAAAAACGATGTGGCGCAGGTTGCGGCAGCGCTCGAGCTGTTCCTTGGGGAAATACGTCGCGTCGACAATGCACGTGTCATGGTCGGCCAGGATCGCGGGGACCTGGTCGGCTGCGACCGGCACCATGTTGATGGCAATCGCCGGGTCGGTGTCGCGAAGAACCTGGCGCCACAGATGCAGCAGATCCGGGGTCGCGTCGATGAAGATGGTGCTGGGCATCTAGGCTCTCGCGGTGGGGGTGGCGCGGCGATCCTCCAGGATCATGTCGGCGGCCTTCTCGCCGATCATGATGATGGGTGCGTTGGTATTGCCCGACACCAGGGTCGGCATGACCGAGCCGTCGGCGATCCTCAGGCCGTCAACGCCACGCACCCGCAGACGCGTATCGACAACCGACGCTGCATCGCTTCCCATGCGACAGGTCCCGACCGGGTGGAAGATCGAGACCGCATATTCCCGCACCCAGGCGAGGATGTCAGCATCGCTGTCGATCGTCGGTCCCGGTGTCAGCTCACGCACGATGAAAGGCCGCAGCGCCGCGGTGGCGGCCAGGCGCCGCGACAGGCGAACGGACGCGATTTGGACCTGTCGGTCGTGCTCGGCGGCAAGGTAATTCGGCTGGATCGCCGGTGCCTGCAACGGATCGGCGGATCGCAACGCGACGCGCCCGCGGCTGTGCGGCCGCAGCTGGCAGATCGATGCCATGAAGGCCGGGAACCGGTCGAGCCCCTGTCCCGGCGCCGAGGCGCTGAACGGCAGGATATGAAACTGGATATCGGGGCGATCCGCCGCCGGCGTGCTGCGTGTGAAGATGGCGACCTGGCCGGCGCTCATGGTCATCGGCCCGCGGCGGCGCAATCCGTAGTCGAGTGCGATGAGGATCCGGCGCCACAGGTCGTTGACGTCGTTGTTCAGCGTCGGGCGCGCGCAGAGATACGTGTTCCTGACCTGCAGGTGATCCTGAAGATTCTCGCCGACCTCGGGCGCGGCCTGATGGACGGCGATACCCAGCCCGGCGAGCTCATCGGGTCGCCCGATGCCCGAAAGCTCGAGAAGCTGCGGCGAGCCCACCGTGCCGGCACTGAGGATCACCTCGCCGTCGGCAACCGCCGTGGCGAGCCCATCGGGCAGCCGGGCGGTCACGCCGCAGACGCGCCGGCCGTCGAAGCAGAGACGCTCGACAACGGCGCCCGTCACGATCCGCAGATTAGCGCGCCGCCGCGCCGGCCGCAGGTAGGCGACGGCCGCGCTGCAGCGAAAACCGTTGCGCATCGTCAGCTGGAAATAGCCGGCACCCTCCTGGCTGCGGCCGTTGAAGTCGTCGTTGGCCGGAATCTGAAGCTCCTGCGCCGCGGCGATATAGGCATCGCAGAGGGCCCGGCGGTGGCGCATGTTCGACACCGCGAGCGGCCCGCCGACACCATGGTAGTCGCCCGCACCGCGCTCCTGATCCTCGGCCTTCCTGAAATACGGCAGCACATCGGCAAACGACCAGCCGGCACAGCCGCGATCCTGCCAGGCGTCGTAATCGGCGGACTGGCCACGGACATAGACGAGGCCATTGATCGAACTGGTGCCGCCCAGGACCTTGCCGCGCGGCCAGCGCAATCGCCGACCGTTGAGGCCGGGAACCGGCTCGGTCTCGTCGCACCAATCGGTGTGCCGGTTGCCGATGGTCTTGAAGTAGCCGGCTGGGATGTGGATCCAGGGATTGGTATCCCGCCCGCCGGCTTCCAGCAACAACACCTTGTGGCGCGGATCGGCGGACAGGCGATTGGCCAGCACGCAGCCGGCTGACCCGGCGCCGACGATGATGTAGTCGTACGTCCCGAGCGACTTCACGATGAAACCCCAGCGGCGCCGTACCGCGCGACCGCCCGTACCAGCGTGTCGGCGTCCGCCTCATCCGAATCCCAGCGGCAGACAAACCGCACGACGTCGTTGGCGTGACGATGAAAGAGCGCCACCGTCTCGAGCTGACGCACGGTGGACGGCGACAGCTGGCAAAAAATCTCGTTGGCCTCGACCGGCGCCACGAGCGGAACGCCGGCGCCGACGAGGCCGTCAGCGAGGCACCGGGCCCGTGCGTTGGCGCCCGACGCAAGGTGACGATAGAGATCGGCGTCGACGTAGGCTGCGAGCTGCGCCGCCGCGTAACGCATCTTCGAGAAGGTCTGGCCCGCGCGACGCAGGCGGAACGTCAGCGGCCCCGCCAGCCGGCGATCGAACGCGATGATCGCGTCGGCGCTCATGCCGCCATTCTTGGTCACACCGAAAGACAGGATGTCGACGCCGCATCGCCATGTGACGTCGGCGAGCGAACAGTCAAGCGTGGCCACGGCGTTGGCCAGCCGGGCGCCGTCCATATGGACACGCAGGCCGTAGTCTCTGGCCATCGCGCACAGCGTGGCCAGGACGTCGAGGGAATAGACGGTGCCGAGATCGGTCGGCTGCGTCAGCGACAGAACGGCGGGCTGGACGCGGTGCGGCTGGTTCCGGCCGGCGCCATCCAGTACCTGGCGCAATGCGTCGGGATCGATCCGCCCCTGCGGGCCGGGTACCGGGATGAGCTTGGCGCCGGCGGTGAAGAACTCCGGCGCGCCGCATTCCGATGCATGGATATGAGCGGTTGGATGGCACAGCACCGCACCCCAGGGCGGCGTCAGGACCGACAGCGCCACCGCGTTGGCCGCAGTCCCGGTCGCCACCGGAAAGACCGTGACGTCGGCATCGAATGCCCGCGCGTAGGTCTGCGCCAGGCTTTTCGTCAATGGATCGCGACCATAGCCGTCGGCGGTGCCGGTGTTGACATGCATGACGGCCGCCATGATCTGCGGTGCCACCGCACCGACATTGTCGCTGCGGAAATCGAGGAGCGGCACGACCGGGCTCAGGCGGCGGGAAGCAGCCAGTCGTTGACATGCACCTCGGCAATCTCGACGAATTCCGGCAGCTCGAGGAGATAGTCAGGATCCTTCTCGAGCGGCCACACCCGGCGTACGTCGCCCCGGTCGCTGTGCATCGCCGCCATGGCCTCCATCGAGGGCCAGTAGGAGATCACGGTGAACTCGGCGACGTCGCCCACGATCTTGCGAAACAGCTGGACACCGAGATTGCCCGGCTTGCGCTCGATCGGCAGGACGCCGTGCTCGTAGCTGTAGCGCAGGTATTCATCGGCGTATGCCGCCCGGGTGCGTCCCGACCAGATGCGCGCGATGAGTGGCTTGCCCTGCGAGCCTGAGGCGAGGATCTCCTGCTTGCCCGCAAGCGTTGTGACAAACGGCATGGCCGGTCTCCTGCAAACGATGGTCGGGGGTTATCGGATCAGCGCCAGGCTGAACCACGGAAACAGACAGAGAATGACGAGGACGGCGCAGGCGGCGAGGCAGAACGGCATCGACGCCATGAAGATGTCGCCTGGCTTCATCTCGGCCGCCTGCGCGGCGACGAAGAGCGCGATCCCGACCGGCGGCGACACCAGCCCGAGAACGAGATTGATGCAGACGACGACGCCGAAATGGACCGGGTCGATGTGGTAGACCTGGGTGGCGATCGGGAAGAGGATCGGCACCACCATGATCAGGCCGGGCACGCCGTCGATCACCGTGCCGATGACCAGCAGGACGACCATGACCAGCAGCATGAAGCTGATCGGGCCCGTCGCCAGCCCCTCGATCCAGGACGAAACGGTCTGCGGGACGTTGCCGTAGATCAACACCCACGTGAAGACGTTGGCCGCCGCGACCAGGAACAGGATCATGCCCGTGTTCAAGCCGGTGTTCAGGAGCATCAGCCGCAGCTCGCTCCAGGACAGCGCCTGGCCGTAGTAGCGGCCCGCGACGTAGGCGGCGATGGCGGCCAGCGCCGCCGACTCCGTGGGTGTTGCGAGACCGCTCATGATGCCGCCGATCATGACCACCGGGATGGCGAGCGCCGGCAGGCCGCTGACCAGGGCGCGCCCGCGCTCGCTCCAGCTCAGCCGTGGCTCGCGCGGCAGGTCGCGCACGAAGCCGATGAGCCAGATCACGCCCATCAGCGCGGCCGCCAGGAGAATGCCGGGCAGGATGCCGGCAATCAGCATGTCGCCGATCGAGACCTGGGTCATGACGCTGTACACGACGAACATCAGCGACGGCGGGATGATCGGGCCGAGCAGGCCGGCGACCGCGGTCAACGCCGCGGCAAACGGCTTGTCATAGCCGCGCCGCACCATCTCGGGGATGATCATGCGGCCCATGATGGCGATCTGCGCCGAGGCCGAGCCGAGGATGGCCGACAGGACCGCATTGGCGATCACGTTGATGTAGGCAAGGCCGCCCTTCACCGGACCCAGGCAGGCTGCCGACATGTCGAGCAGGCGTTGGGTGACGCCGCCCTTGTTCATGATCTCGCCGACCAGCAGGAACAGCGGAAACGCCAGCAGGCCGTAGGAGTCGATGCCGCCATAGAGCTGCTGCAGATAGGAGCCCATCAGCGCCGGGTTGCTGGACGCGAAGGCGAACACGATCGCCGCCAGAAGCAGTACGATGGCAATCGGCACGCCGACCATCATGAGCGCGAAGAACGATGCGGTGGTGACCATCGTCGAGCCCGCCTCAGGACAAGGCGACGTCAGCGTCGGACGGCGCCCGGACGGCGGACTCGCCGGCCGCCTTGCCCTGCGCGACCTCGATTAGGTTTGCCGCGCCGTGAACGATCATGCTGAGCGCAAACCAGGGCAAGATCAGGTAGAACCAGAACTTGGCGATGCCCAGCGTCTGGGTTTGCTCCATGTAGACGAAATTCTGTGTCGCCGCGGCGAAGGCGCCGAGGTCAAAGCCGGCGCGCGCGAGCGCGACGGGATCGAACCACCGCCAGGCGAGCCACAGCAGGAAGACGCAGAGCGTCAGGCAGATCAGGCGCACCAGCATCAGCAGGATCCGCACCAATGGCTGCGGCAGCACCTCGAGCAGCGTGGTGACCGAGAAATCGGCCCGCTGTCGTGCCATCTGCGAAGCGCCCGCGAACGACGCGATGACCATGGTCTGGATCGCGGCCTCGTCGGCCCAGTACTGCGACCAGCCGACGGCGCGGGTCACCATGTTGATCGTGATGATCAGCACCAGCAGCCCGGTGAAAGCCACGACGAGCGCCCGTTCGCCCCGGGACAGAAGCGCGCTGAGCTTGAGGATGATGTTCGACATGCGTCGCAACCACCGTCTCGCGTTTGCCGATCGCGTCAGACGCCGGCGGCGGCGGCGCGCAGCTTGCGCAGCGATGGCGCTTTTGCCGTCCACGTCTTGTCCCATTCGGCAACGGCGCTGCCGAAGAAGCCGGCATCGACCTCGCGCACCTGGAGCCGGGTGCCACGCAGAGTGGCGAAATACTGCTTCTCCTGCGCCACGACCGTATCGAGGAGCCGGTCGAAGGCCTTGCCCACGACCGTCTTGACCAACGTTTGGTCGTCCGGTGCGAGGCCATCCCAGATGCGCCGCGATGCCACCGGCACGGCACCCAGCAAGCTGTGATTGGTCACCAGCATCGTGCGCAGGTGATCGTAGAAGCGGTTGGTGACGCAGCCGTCGGCGTCCATGTCGATGGCATCGATCTGGCCGTTGGCCAGCGCGCTGTAGACCTCGGAGAATGTGATCGGCGTCGGCGCCGCGCCCAGGATCGAGTAGAAGTCGCGGAAGGGCGGTGACGGGATGATCCGCATCTTCTTGCCCTTGAGATCCGACACGCTGGTGATGGTGTCGCGCGCGTACATGTGGCGCATGCCCGACATGCCGTAGCCCAAACCCACCAGGCCGACCCGCGACAGGCCCTGGAGCATGGCGATGGCGTCGGCGGTCCGCAGCAATCGGGCAGCCTGGTCGATGCTCTTCACCAGGAACGGCGCGTGCAGCGCTCCGAAATCGACGACGTGATTGACCAGTTCGGTGCTGGTGATGGAGGCCATGTCGAGCACGCCGGCCTGCATCTGCTGGACCATCTGTGCCTCAGTGCCCAGTTGGCTCGACGGAAACAGCTTGATGCTGAACCGGCCGCCGGTGGCGGCCCTGAGATCGACGTCGGCGGCCAGGATCGCCTGGCCGGTCAGGTGGTTCGCACCCGCGACCGTCGAGAACCGGAATTCCCGTGTCGTCTGCGACCGGCTGGCGGATGTGCCCACCACCAGGGTTGCTGCGGCACCTGCCAGCACGCCCCTGCGCGAAAAGCCTCTCGCCATGGCGTCCTCCCATTGTTTTATCTGTCGTCTGTCGACAGACGGCAGATAAAGAAGTAAAAGAGCACTGTCAACAGCCATCGCCATGGATCAGTGAAGGAAGCGGATCGGCCGCGTATCGTTGTGGCCGCTCATGCGACGAGGACAGATGCACACCGACGCCAGCGCCAAGATTTTCCAGTCCCTCGCCAACCCCAATCAGCCGACGCTGGTCCAGCAGATCGAGCGGGAATTGCTGCGCGCGGTGGTGGAGGGCCAGCTCCCCCTCGGCGCCCGCGTCAGCGAGTCGGAGTGTGCCCGTCAGATGGGAATCAGCCGGGCGCCGCTGCGAGAGGCGGCCCGGTTGCTCGAGCAGCGCGGGCTTTTCGTCACCAAGCCCGGCCGCGGCTTCTATGTGCGGCGCTACACCGTGCAGGAGCTGGACGATCTCTACGGCCTGCGCTCATGCCTGGAGCGCTTCGCGCTGGCCGAGGCGATCGCGAAAGCGCCCGACACCGACCTGAGCCGCCTGCAGGTCCAGCTCTCGGCGCTGGCCAAGGCCGCCGTCACCCAATCCCGGTTCAAGGTCGTCGAGGAGGACATCGCCCTGCATCAGACGCTGTGCGCCTGCAGCGGCAATGCGCGGCTGGCCCGTATGTTCGACGACCTGGCGGTCGATCTCACGGTCCTGGTGTCGCGCCTGGCCGATCTGGACATCGACCCCAAGATCGTTGCCGCCAGCCACGCCGACTGGGTCAACGCCGCCATGGCACGCGATCTGCCGACGGCAGATCGGGCATTGGCGCAGCACATCCGTGACGGCTGGCTCGAGATGAAGCAAAAGGCCGATCTGCTTTGAAGGGATTCCCGGTGACCACTGTCCGCGATCGACTCGAGAGCATCCTGGC
>DATEIF010000429.1:0-7750 GCA_035279205.1 Vineibacter sp. | reverse complement strand
CGCGGCACGACGGCGGAGCTGCGCAGCGCGCGCCACGAGCTGCGCTCTCTGCTGCGCGAGAAGCGCCACGCGCCGCTGGAGGAACAACGCCGCGTCGCCAACATCCTGCGCCGCGTCATCGCCGAGATCCGCGGGCAGTAGCCTGGGAGCGCGGGCGTCCCGCCCGCATCTTCCCTTCGTTCGTGTTCGTGGTGCCGAATTATGAGCGGGCGAGACGCCCGCGCTCCCGGAAAGACGCGCGACGATGGCTCGCGGTTCAATCGATGCCGATCGGCCGTGTCACCACCCGGGTGCCGCCGGCCCACAGCGGCAGGTGGGTCATCTTGATGCCGGGACCGCCGGTGACGATCACATGGATCGCTTCGGGTGCGGCGGCCACGGGCTGCGCCTCGAACAGATGGCGCTGCACGCGGTCGAGATCCCAGCCGTGCTCGACAAGGAAGCGCGCGAGTTCCGGCGGCAGCAGCAACACCTGCTCGCCGTGCCTCGGCTTGCGCGACGCGACGGCCGCGGTGGCTTGCATCGCGGTCGCGACCGGCCGCAGGATCGCCTCGGGCGTATCGCCGTCGCCGGATGGCAGAATCTCCGCCGTCCCCGACACGCCCAGCACGCTCACGGCATCGGCGTCGAGTCCACGGCGCGCCGGCAGCGCCGGGAAGATCGCTTCGTCGTTCTCGGCAAAGCAGAAGGTATATTTTCCCGGCTGGCCCATGGTGGCCATGTCGCCGATCTGCGGCCGGGCGCCGCCGACATTGCGCAGCACCAGCGCCAGTGCCCGACCGATGGTCGCGTTGGCGCGCACCCCGGGCCCCAGGCAATTGGTGCCGGCATTGATGCCCAGCGTGCCCGCGATCGGCCCATGCACCACCATCGCCACCGCCGTGGTGCCGGTGGTGGTGAGGATGCCCAGCAGATTGAAATCGGCTTCCAGGCAGGCAACCGCAGCCGTCAGTACCACCGGCAGATCACCCGCTCGCGCGCCCGCGAGCACGCAGTTGTAGGCAACGGCTGCCGGCGTGAGGTCGCCGAACAGCGGCGGCATCGAGCCGCGGCTGCCATCGGTGTCATTGACGCCGGCCAGCATGGCCTCGAGCCGTCGGCGCGTGGGGATCACCAGCGGCAAGCCGTCGCCCAGCTCGTGCTCTTCCAGCACCGCCTGCGCCTGCTCCCAGGACGTCGACTCATCGAACAACGGCAGCGCGTCATCGCTCACGACGGGTGGCTCCAGTGAACCCTTCTCCCCGCGCAGGCGGGGAGAAGGTGGACGCCGCGCAGCGGCGGCCGGATGAGGGGCTTCATACCCTCGCGCAACGCTCACACCGATGGAATCGGATAGTCCTGCATGGTCGTGTCCGCGAAGCCCCTCATCCGGCGCTTCGCGCCACCTTCTCCCCGCCCGCGCGGGAGAAGGGCTCAACCGCCGGCGATCCGCACTGAGGGCACCGCGGTGCCGCCGAACGATGGAATCCATGCCGAGTGCTTGCCGGGGCCGCCGGCCACCAGGATGTGGATGTCATCGGGTGTCGGCGCGATCTTGAAGTGATCGTTGACCGGCGCGTGGCCGGAGGAGGCATAGCTCTCCTGGTTCTCCTTCGAGACGCGCGAGACGTGCACGCGGGCGCGCTCGAACAGGCGGTTCTGCATACCCTCGATGGTCCAGCCGTCGCGATGCAGCGTCTCGGCATGCTCGGGGCCCAGCACCAGCACATAGGGTCCCTTGCCGTAGATCGTGTTGGCACCGGACTGCGCGATCGTGTTCTCGATCGTGATCATGATGCCTTCGCCCGACGTGCTGCCGTGATCGTTGATGTTGTGCGGCGCTTCGCCGGACATCGCGGTCACCACGCTGTCGCCTGCGGCGAAGCCGCGGCGCACGTGGTACGGCGTCCACGGACTCTCCTCCTCGTTCTCGCCGAAGCAATAGGCGTACTTCGCCGGCGAGCCGTGCGTGGCGCGATCCATCAGGCCGGGCTTGGCGCCGCCGACATTGAGCAGGATCAGCTGCAGCGCGCGGCCGATCGTGGCGTTGGCACGCCATCCCTGGCCGAAACAGTTGCTGCCGCAATTGATATCGAGCGCCTTGCGGATCGGACCGCTGACCAGCAGCATCGGCGCGCAGGGATGCGTCGTCGCCAGGGTGCCGTGCAGGTTGTAGTCGGGCGTCAGCACGGCGCGCAGCGATGCCAGCACGACCGGGAAATAGTCGGGCTTGCAGCCGGCCATCACGGCATTGGCCGCCAGGCTCTTCAAGGTCGGTACCACCTGGCGCGGCGATACCGGCGCAAAGGGCTCGTTGTCGCCGCGGCAGATGGCGACGAATTTTTCGACCGCGGCCTCGGTCGGAATCGCCAGCGGCATGCCATCGCCCCAGCCCTGCTCCAGCGCGAGCTCGTTCCATGCCTCGGCATCGACATCGGCGATGTCGATCAGCTCGGTTTCCGGCGTGTCCTTCATGCGGTGTGCCTTTCATTCCTCCCCAGCGAAGCTGGGGAGGTGCCCCGAAGGGGCGGAGGGGAGCCGACGTGATCTTGATAACAGGGACCGCGTCGGGTCCCCCTCCGGCCTTCGGCCACCTCCCCCACTGCGTGGGGGAGGGTTACGCACCAATAGCCTCGATCAGTCCGCCCGACGCCGTCGCGATCCGCTCGGCGAGCTCCTGCGCGTTGAGGCCGCCGATCGGGTGCTTCACCACGATCAGCTTCGGTTCGATCTTGCGTGCCTTGGCCTGGGCCAGCACCAGCGGACGGAAAGTCTCGGTGGCGATCACGTAGGCCGCCACGCCGCGCTTTTGCAGTTCAACGAAGTCGTGGAAACTCCACGATGAGCAGGAGCCTCAATCGGCTATCGCCAGCAGCGCGCCCTTGTACTTGGCGGCGACCTGCTCGATCAGCTCGGCCGGCGCCCCCTGGCTGGCGCTGTTCTTGTGCACGAAGTCGATATTGTCGGTGCGACGCAGATCGCCGAGCCGGGCGCGGATGCCTTCCAGCAGCTCGCGCGCGTTGGGCTTGGAGTTGGAGAACAACGCGATCGGATCGGCACGCCAGTCGACCGGCTTGACCGCGACCGTCTCGCCGCCCGCCGCCGAGATGCCGAATGTCGGATTGACGATGCGCATGAGCACCTCCTTAACCTGCCTTCAGTCCCTGCACCGCGGCACGCCCGGCACGCTCGCCGTCGGCGATCGCAGCGACGATCCGCTGCGACGCCCGGGCCCGCACGTCGCCAGCGGCGAACAGCGTGCGCGCAGGCAGCCGCAAGTCTTCATCCACCATGATGTGGCCGCCGCCGTCGAGGTCAAGCAGTCCGCGCGCAAAGCTGACCGCCGGAATCCGCTGCGTGTAGACGAAGACGGCGCGCGCCGGCAGAACACCCTGGCCGCTGTCGCGCGCGATCGTGACGGATTGCAGCCCGTCCTCACCGTCGAGCGCGACGATGCGACCCTCGATCATGTCGATATTGCCCAGCCCTGTCGCCGCTTCGATCCGTGCAGGCTCGCCAAACAATGGACCGCCGCCGTGCACGAGGATGACGCGCGAGGCGACCTGCGCCAGCTCGATGGCCTCCTGCATCGCCCAATTGTCGGTGCCGGCAACGATCACATCCTGACCAGCATAGAGCGGCCCGTCACAGGCGGCGCAGAACGACAGGCCACGTCCCTCGAACGCCGCTTCGCCCTCGATCCCCAGCGTGCCTTGCGTAAGCCCGGTGGCGATGATCACGGCCCTGGCACGGTGCTCGCCATCGTCCGTCGCGATCACCCAGCCACCGCCATCGGGCCGTAGCGCGCCGACCTCGGCCACCGCCAGCTCGGCGCCGGCTGTCATCGCGGCGTCCGACAGGCTGGCGACCAGGTCAGGCCCCGTGGTGCCGGCCGGCAGATCCGGTATGTCGTGCAGTGCGCCGAAATTGATCAGCTGGCCGCCCGGCCCGAGCCGATCGATGCACAGGCACGCCAGGCCGTCGCGCGCCACCACGGCCGCCGCGCTCAGGCCCGCCGGGCCGGCGCCGATCACCACGATATCCCACTGCCGCTGCATGCCACGCCTCGCCGTCCACCCACCGACTATCGCCGACATCGGCCGCAGGCACCAGCTACGACTGAATCCGCCGCGCGTGAATGACCAAGCACAACCTCATCCTGAGGAGGCCGCGCAGCGGCCGTCTCGAAGGATGGCTGTAGCCTCGCTCGATCGTTCCCGCGGCCATCGAACCGCTCGTGCGGTAGCCCACCCTTCGAGACGCTCGCTGCGCTCGCTCCTCAGGGTGAGGTTGGTGGATCGCGGGCTCCCGAGGTGACGGCGACCGAACACCCCTTTATACCGATGCCCATGCTCGGCGTTCTCCTCGCGTTGGCCGCCGCTGCCGTCTATGGCGCCGGCGACTTTGTCGGCGGTTTGGCGGCGCGGCGCGTCTCGGTGCTGTTTGTCGTGGGCCTCGGCCAGATCGCCGGCCTCGTCACGCTGCTGCTGCTGGCGTTGCTGCTGCCGGCATCCGGCGTGCTGCGGGCCGATCTGCTGTGGGGCGCCGCCAGCGGCCTATCGACGGCGGTGGGCATCACCCTGCTCTACCAGGCGCTGGCCACCGGCCGCATGAGCGTCGCCGCGCCGGTCACCGCGCTATCAGCGCTGTCGTTGCCGGTGCTGTTCGCCTATGCCGGCGGCGACTGGCCGGGCTGGATGCCGACATCAGGCATTGCGCTGGCTGCCGTCGCGGTCGCGTTGATCAGCCGCGAGGAGGACCGCGCCGATGTCGCCGCCGGCTCGGCCCGGCGGGCGCTGGGCCTGGCGATCGGCGCCGGGCTAGGGATCGGCGTCTTCTACATCACCATGAAACAGACCGCCGACGGATCCGGGCTCTGGCCGCTGGTCGCCGCGCGCCTCACATCGGCGACGCTCTTCACGGTCGTGGCGCTGGCAATGATCCGTCGCTGGCGCCAGGCGGCGATGCCGGCGGCGATACTGTGGGGATGGGCGGTGCTGTCGGGCGTCTTCGACAGCGCCGCCAACGCGCTCTATCTGCTGTCCAGCCGGGCCGCCCCGCTGGCCATCGTCGCGACCCTGACATCGCTCTACCCCGCCAGCACGGTCCTGCTGGCCCGCGTGCTGTTGCGCGAACGCCTGCGGCCGGTGCAACTCGCCGGCCTGCTGATCGCGGCAGTCGCCGTCGTGATGATCGTGCAGGGACGGTAGTTTTCGGACCGCGGGCGTCCACGCCAGCATCGACGCGTTAGCGTCGACGATCTTTCGCTCTCCGCTCCGCTACGAGCGAGTGCGCGCGTGGACGCGCGCGGTCCAAAACCAAACTATTCCGCCGCCGCGCGCGCTGGCGCGACGTTCAGCACGGCGGCTGCGGCGTCGGCGACGGCCGTGCCCTCGAAGAAGCGCGGGTTCTGCGTGCCCCACAGGCGCACCGCGTTGGCGAAGGTGAAGTCGCGGAAATCGTCCGGCGTGATCAGCTCGTCCTCGACCAGCTCGTAGGCCTCCGGCACGGGACTGAGCATGTCAGGCACATCGAAATGCCCGATATCGGAACTGAAGACCGCGTTGATCCGGGCGCCGAAGGGATTGGCGCGGCCAAACGCAGTCACGTTCATCCGATCGTCGGCTTCGCAACCGAAATAGTACGGCTTGGCGTAGAGCTCGACCCAATCCTCCTTGCGGGTGATGTCGCACGCGGCGAAATCGTCCAGCACCGGGACGCCGCCGGTCAGCTCGTCTTCCTCGCGGCTGGGCCAGCCATCACGCCGTGCCAGCTCGGCGGCGATATCGTCATAGCCGTACTGGTCGACCAGGCTCTTGAGCAGCGCGCGGTCGAGCTTGCGGGGATCCATGTAGGCGATGCCGTCGCGACCGCGCCGCTCCCAATGCTCGATCAGGTCGGCGAACAGCTGGCATCCCCAGCCGACGCCGCCTTCGAGGAAGGCGAAGCGCAGGTCGGGAAAGCGCCGCGTCACGCCGCCGAGGAACAGCGCCTTGGCCAGCGCATGCCCGGCGGCGGCGAAGTGGCCGATATGATTGAACGTGAAGTTGCTGGGCGAGTTGCGCATGCCAAATCCGCGGCCACCGACATGGAACGTCGGTGCGATGCCAAGCTCGCGGCATTTCTGCCAGACCGTGTCGTAGTTGTAGTCGCTGTCGAGCGCCAGCATCTCGTAGGTGACCGTGAAGCGCGCGAGGGCCGGATCGAGCCCGTCGGCAGCCGGCAGCTGGCGCGCAAAGCCGCCGCCGAACATGCCGACCTTGGCGCCGAGCTGCCGGGTGACGAAGTCGAGCTCGGCGATGGCCTCGTCGGGCGTGTGCATCGGGATGATCGCCGCCGGCGTCAGGCGGTCACCGAGCTTGGCGAAATACTCGGCCGTGACGATATTGAAGCCGCGCACCACGGCGCGGCGCGTCTCGTCGTCGGCGATGCGCGGGATGCCCAGCCCGGCGGTGGGATAGATGACGCCGAAATCGATGCCGATCTCGTCGAGCCGATCGTACAGCATGCGCGGCATCATCGCCGTGGCGCGATCGCGGGTATTGGTGGATTGGCGGGTCCAGTACCCTTCCATCGCCAGCCCGCGCCGCTTGCGCTCGACAATCGAGACGCTAAGCGCGTCGGATATCCGCCGCTGGGTCGCCAGGAAGCCGTCTGCCGACTTGTCGCCGGCGACCTTGCGCATGCGTTCGGCGAAGACCGGGGCATATTCGACCCAGTGGCCGTCGGCATCGATGATCGGATGCTTGAGACCGGCGCGAATTTCACTCGCACTGCGACGAGAGCTCATGCTCGCCTCCGTGGTCACAATCGTCAAATTGCAGCGCTATACAGAGAGGCAACGCATACTTGCGACCGACGGTATCCCTGCCGACAATCACGCACAACGCCGCCGGCGATGCCGATCGCGCAGGGCCGCTGCGCGCTGCACGCCGGCGCCGGTAGCCGCGTCAGGCCGGTGTCGATATGCTGTGCTCAATGATGCAAGAACAGTGCACGTGAGGGCCGTTTGACGTGGATCCGTGAGTTCATCGCGGCACTGACGCGGGTCGACGAGGCCGCGGCGGGCGGCGTCCGGCGCACACGCGATCTGCGGCTCGATTTCTTTCGCGGCCTGGCGCTGTGGTTCATCTTCCTCGACCATATCCCCGACAACGTCGTCAGCTGGCTGACCGTGCGCAACTACGGCTTCAGCGACGCCACCGAGATCTTCGTCTTCATCTCCGGCTACACGGCCGTGATCGCCTATGCTGGCATCATGCGCCAGGGCGGCTGGGTGCGCGCGACGGCCCGGGTGCTGGGCCGGGTCTGGCAGCTCTACGTCGCGCACATGATGCTGTTCGTGGTCCTGACGGCATCGGTCGCGTGGACCGCCGCCACGCACAGCAAGGGCGATACCTTCCTCGAGCACATGAACCTCACCGGGCTCGGCCAGATGCCTTATGAAACCCTGGTCCAGGCGGCCCTGCTGAAATTCCGTCCCATCAATCTCGACGTTCTGCCCCTTTATATCGCACTGCTGCTGAGCTTCCCGCTGATGCTGCCCCTGGTCGTGCGCCGGCCGTGGTTGGCGCTGGGCATCTCGTTCGTCCTCTATGCCGCGGCACGGTACTGGGAATGGAACCTGCCGGCGCATCCGGAGGGCACGACGTGGTTCTTCAATCCGCTGGCATGGCAGCTGGTGTTCTACGCCGGGGCGGCGCTGGCCAGCACCGGCGACATCATCGAACGGCTGCGGCCGGCACGCCCCGTGCTCGACGGCCTGGCGATC
>DATEIF010000428.1:0-9692 GCA_035279205.1 Vineibacter sp. | reverse complement strand
CGGGGACCGTGAAGCTCACCACCGCGGAATGGGATCAGGTCGAAAGCAGCATCAGGTCCTACATCCTATGGTGAGCGCCCCTGTCGGCGAGACGGCCGCGCTGCGCGGCGGACCGGTCCTCGTCTATTCGAAGTACGATTGGGACCTCGACCGGTTTCGCCGCGTTCTCGGCGCGGCGCTGCCGGGCGTCACCTTCAACTATGCCGGCTCGCCAGCCGAGGCCGAGCCGCATCTTGCCGACGCCGAGATCCTCTATGGCTGGGGTTTCTCGGCCGAGCTTCTGCGCCGCATGCCCAAGCTGCGCTGGGTGCAGAAGATGGGGGCCGGTGTCGACGACATCATCGGCACCTGGCCGTTCGGCAGCGATGTCATCCTGACCCGCACGGATGGCCGGCTGATCGCCACGCGGATGATCGAGTACGTGCTGGCGGCCATTCTGGACAAGTCGTTGAAGCTTCATGTCGCCCGACAGCAGCAGGCCGAGCGGCGGTGGGCCTATATCGACATGGGGACGATCCGGCAGTTGACCGTGGGCGTGGCCGGGCTCGGTGAGATCGGCGGCGACATCGCGCGCGCCCTGGAAGCGCTGGGCGCACGCGTGATCGGCTGGCGCCGCTCCGCCGTCAAGACCGAGGGCGTCTCCGAGCTTTTCACCGGCGATGGCGGCCTTGAGCCTTTCGTGCAGCAGTGCGACGTGGTCGTCCTGGTCCTGCCGCTGACACGCGATACCCGTGGCATTTTCGGTGAAAAGATCCTCAGGAACGTCAAACCGGGTGCGCACCTGATCAATGTCGGCCGCGGCGGCGTCCTCGATGAGACGGCGTTGCTGGGCACCATCGACGCCGGTCTGATCGCGCACGCAACGCTTGATGTGTTTGCCACAGAACCGTTGCCCGACAGTCACCCCTTCTGGCGCCACCCCGCGATCACCATCACACCACATGTCTGCGGCCCTCTGGTGCCGGAAGACGTGGCACCGCACTTCATCGCGAACTTCGCTGCTTTCGCCGGCGGCCACCCCCTGCGCAACACGATCGACGTCACGAGACAGTACTGATGGCTTCTGGCACTGACCTGGCAACACTGAGCGCCGGTGAGCTCGTTCATCTCTTCCGCACCCGGCAGGCATCGCCCGTCGATGCCGCCAAGGCGGCGCTGGCGCGCATCGACCGGCTGAACGCACGGTTCAACGCCTACTGCGTCGTCGATCATGACGGCGCCCTGCAGGCCGCGCGTCAATCGGAGGCGCGATGGGCCAACGGTCGCCCCCTCAGCCCGATCGACGGGATCACGGCGTCGATCAAGGATCTCATCCTCACCCGGGGGTGGCCGACCCTGCGCGGCTCGCGCAGCACGGATCCCCGGCAGGCCTGGGACGAGGATGCGCCCGCCACGGCACGGCTGCGGGAAAGCGGCGCGGTGCTGCTGGGCAAGACCACCACGCCCGAGTTTGGCTGGAAGGGCGTGTGCGATTCGCCCCTGGCCGGCATCAGCCGTAATCCGTGGAATCCCGAACGCACGTGCGGCGGCTCCAGCGGCGGGGCTGCCATCGCAGCAGCGCTGGGCATGGGCACGCTGCATGTGGGGACGGATGGCGGCGGCTCCATCCGCATTCCGGCCGGCTTCAGCGGGATCTTCGGCCTGAAGCCGACCTTCGGCCTGGTGCCGGCCTATCCTCTCAGCATGTTCGGCACCGTCGCCCACCTGGGCCCGATGACGGCGCATGTCGACGATGCGGCGCGCATGCTGAGCATCCTCGCCCTGCCCGACGACCGCGACTGGCATGCCCTGCCGCCCGCGGCGCGCGATTTCACGATCGGGCTCAACGCCGGCGTGAAGGGCTTGCGCATCGCGTTCAGCACGACCTTGGGCTATGCCGACGTCGATCCCGAGATCGCGGCACTGGTCGAGCGGGCCGCCGCGACATTCCAGGAGCTCGGTGCCCATGTCGAGCGGCGCGATCCGGGTTTCGCCGACCCGTTCGACGTGTTCTGCACCCACTGGTTCAGCGGTGCGGCCAATCAGCGCCGTGCCGTTCCCGCAGAAAAGCACGACACGCTCGATCCCGGCTTCAATCACATCGCCGACCAGGGCGATCGCATATCGAAGGCGGCATTCTTCGATGCCATGAACAAGCGCGCCGCGCTGGGCCTGCACATGGCACAGTTCCATCGCGCGTTCGATCTGCTGCTGACCCCCACCCTGCCGATCGCCGCGTTCGAGGCCGGCCATGTCGCACCGCGCGGCCAGGATCAGTCGAACTGGATCCCGTGGACGCCGTTCAGCTTTCCTTTCAATCTCACACAGCAGCCTGCGGCATCGATCCCGTGCGGCTTCACGGCGGATGGCTTGCCGGTGGGCCTGCAGATCGTCGCCGCCAAATACCGGGACGACCTCGTGCTGCGCGCAGCCCGGGCCTACGAAAACGCCATGCCGATCGTCACACCCGATCCTTCCCGATAACCACACGCTGCGGAGGCCGCCATGACCTGCACCCTGATCGAACACGGCTATCTCGTTCCCGTCAGCACCAACATGGTCATCGAAGACGGCGCCGTTGCCTTCGACGGCTCCCGCATCATCTACGCCGGCCCGACCGCGGGCTTCGATCGGCGCAAGTATCGTCCGGACCGGGTGATCGATGCCCGGGGCAAGGCGATCCTGCCCGGATTGGTGAACACGCACACCCACCTGGTCGGTGCCTACATGAAGGGCCTGACCGAGGATGTCGGCGGCGGCGGCGACACGGTCGGCCTCTACAAGTTCGGCTTCCCGGTCGTCTGCGCCCTGCAGCCGGAGGATTTCTACAGCGGATGCATGACGCATGCGCTTGAGATGCTGATGACCGGCACGACGACGATCAGCAACACCTGGATGCACGAGAAACTGGTCGGGCCCGTGTTTCGCGACCTCGGCGTGCGCGGCGTGCTGAGCGAATGGATCGTGGGAACCGACCTGCTGAAGCTGTCGGCGCGCAACATGGAGCGCCCGTGGAACCCGGACGAGGTCGAGCGCCGGCTGGAGGCGGCCCAGGATCTCTTCGAGACCTGGCATGGCAAGGCCGACGGCCGCATCACCACGCGCATCTCGCCGGCCGGTCCCGGCTATCTCTCCGCCGAGGGCATCGAGAAGTCGCGCGACCTCGCCCTGAAACAGGGTGTCGGCATCAACATCCATATCGCCGAGGTGCCGGGCGAGACCGAGTTCGTGATGCAGCGCTACGGCAAGCGGCCGATGGAGCTGGGCCGCGAGCTTGGCGTTCTCACGCCTCAGACCATCGGCTTCCATTGCGTCTATCTGTCCGACTCAGACATCGAGATCATGGCCGAGACGGGCATGAACCTGTCGCACACGGCCTTCCACACGCCCAAGCGCGGCTATTTCCCGCCGATGCCGAAAGTCTACGACAAGGGCGTGTCGATATCGTTCGGCTCCGACTGGTGCTCCAACGATCTCTGGAAGTTCATGCGCGCCGGCATCGAGATCCCGCGCGTGATGAGCGGCGATGTCGGCCTCGTCACGGCCTATGATGCGCTACGGGCCGCCACGCTGGGCGGCGCCAGGGCGCTGGGGCTGGAGAAGGACATCGGCTCGCTCGACGTCGGCAAGAAGGCCGACATCATCCTGGTCGACGTCACGACACCGTGGTGCAACCCGATCCGACTGCAGAACTTCATCACCAACATCGTGTTCAACGCCAACGGCAGCGATGTCACCGACGTGTTCGTGGACGGCCGCCACATCGTGGCCGACCGCGACGTCAAGACCGTCGACCGCCGCGCGGTGATCGGCGACTGCCAGGCACGCGCGCAGCGGGTGTGGTCCAAAGTGCTCGGCGACTAAAGGACATCCCACCAGGTTGCTGTCACCCCGAGCGCAGCGAGGGATCTAACGCGGTTTATCGTTTGATGGAGTCAACCACGACTGTCGTCCTGAGCGCAGCGAAGGACCTTGCGGTGCGCCGATCGCACCGGCTGCCATGTGCGGAATGAAGAATTCACCACAGAGGCACAGAGGGCACAGAGAAACACAGAGAACAATCCTCGCGCGCGCCGAAGGTGCGCCATGGCGTTATCTCTGTGTCCTCTGTGCCTGAAAGGAAGTTGGCCAAGGCGATTCGACCACACGCTGGGGGCGCGCGACTCCGTCGCGCGTCTTCGTCCGGATCGACACATGACGCGCCACGGAGTGGCGCGCCCCCAGCGTGTGTCCGCCCGATCGTGACGGTGAACCGCTCCAGGGGCGGCGCCTGGATCCCTCGCTACGCTCGGGATGACAAGTATCAACTGCCCCCTACCCGCGCGGATCGATCGGCGTCGGCATGCCGGCGTGCGCCTCGATGATTTCGGCCGCGTCCAGGCACAGGTCCTCGCGGAAGCGGCCGGCGACGATCTGAACGCCGACCGGCGTGCCCTCAACCAGACCCGTGGGCACGACGGCCGCCGGGAAGCCCAGCACGGGGATCGCCAGCAGCGAGCGCTGGGCGTCCATCATGCGGTGGACCTCATCCCGGCTGCCCTGGTCGAGGTTGTCGCGGAACGGCAGCCGGTGCGATACCGGCAGCACGACGATCGGGTGCTGGTCCAGGAACAGCTGCCAGGCGCGCACCAGCGACATCCGGCGCGCCAGCCCCTGCAGGATGCCATCAGCGTCGACCTCCGGCGCGTAGTCGAGATGGCCGTCCATGCAGCGCTGGCAAGCCTCGTCGCCATGCTCGCGCATGGCCGGCAGCAGGAAGCGGCGCTCTTCGTTGATCACCAGGCGGTGCCACAGATCGGCCGCCTCCTGCAGATGCGGCGGCGTCACCTCCGCGACCGCATAACCCGCATCGGCGAGCCAGCGACCGGCCTTGCGGATGGCATCGCTCACCGCCGGCTCGACATCGTCGAACGGCGTCGGCGCGATGGCGACCCGGATCGGCCGCGCCGGCGGCGGACCCACCAGCGGCGCCGGCACCCAGCTGCCGTCGCGCGCATCGCCCATCGCCATGGCAGCCAGCCCGGCGCGCACATCCGCCACCCGGCAGGCGAGCGGCCCCTGCACCGACATCATCTGCGCCGTGATCGGCCGGTCGGCGGTGGCGGACGGATTGAAGGCCGGCACGCGTCCCGGTGTGGGCCGCAGCCCCGCCACGCCGCACGCATACGCGGGATAGCGGATCGAGCCGCCGAAATCATTGCCGTGCGCCACGGCGCCCATGCCGGATGCAACGGCGGCCGCCGCGCCGCCGCTCGAGCCGCCGGGTGTCAGCGCGGCGCTCCATGGATTGCGGGTGGCGCCGTGCAGCGCGTTGCCGGTGAACCACCGGTGCGAGAAGGCCGGCGTGTTGGTGCGTCCGACAATGACCGCGCCGGCCTTGCGCCAGTTGGCGACGACCGGGCTGTCTTCCGCGGCGATCAGGTTGCGAAAGGCGACGACGCCGTTGGTCGTGGCGCGTCCGCGCTGGTCGATGTTGACCTTGATGGTGACCGGCACGCCATGCAGCGGCCCCGTCGCCTCGCCCAGCTTGACGCGAGCATCCGCCACGTCAGCCGCTGCCATCGCCTCGTCGGCGATCACATCCACGATGGCATTGACCGTGGGATTGACGGCTGCGATCCGCCCCAGCGCCGCCTCCGTCGCCTCGCGGCTGGAGATCGTGCGATTGCGGATTGCCGTCGCCAATTGCACAGCCGACCAGCGCCACAGTTCGTCCTGCACTGCCTTCCTCCCCGGATCTGCTTCCGCCGGATCGGACCTCAGAACAGCGTCTCGCAAACAAAGTCGACGAAGGCCCGGACCCGCGGTGACAGATGACGGCTGGACGGCCACAAGACCCAGAACTGCCCTGAATCGACGAGATAGGAATCGAGCACGGATCTCAACGTGCCCCGTGCCAGCGCATCGCGCGCCAGAAAATCGGGCATGCAGACGATGCCCAGGCCGCTTGCCGCCGCATCGTAGAGCGCTTCCATGTTGTTGCAGGTCAGCGCCGTGGGCAGATGCACATCGGGCGCCGAAGGCTCCTGCTTGATGGGCCACGCCTGCAATTTACCGCTGGCCGGCACGCGGAAGTGAAGACACCGATGGCGTTCCAGGTCACGCGGAGTCTGCGGCACACCTTGCCGATCGAGGTATGCCGGCGCGGCGCAAAGGACGAAGCGAAATGGCCCGAGATGCCGCGACATCAAGCGCGAGTCCGACAAGTCGCCGCTGCGGATCGCGACGTCGATGCCCTCCTCGATGAGATCGACGATCCGGTCGTTGAAGTCGATGTCCAGTTCAATGTCGGGATAGCGCGCCACGAACGCCGGCAGCACCGGCAGCAGAAACCGATAACCGATCGTGGGCACGCTGACGCGCAGCTTCCCGCGCGGCGCTTGCGCTGATGATGACAGCATCGTCTCGGCATCGCGCAGATCATCGAGGATGCGGCGGCAGCGTTCGTAAAAGACGACGCCCTCCGCCGTCAGATTGACGCGACGCGTGCTGCGCTGAAACAGGCGCACGCCCACCGACTGCTCGAGCTTGGCGATGCTCTTGCCGACAGCAGACGCCGACACGCCCAGGGTCCGGCCGGCGGCAACGAAGCTCAGTGCCTCGGCGGCCCGGACGAACGCGACGATACCGGTCAGGCTCTCCATGCCGCGATATTAGAGCGTTTCTCTCCGCTATGAACGGAAAATTGGCTCGTTTATCGGATCAGACATCCGCAATAGCCTGCTTGCCACTCTTCTACTGCCAAGGCGGCGATCATCATGAACAGCAGTGCGGTCCCCGCAAAACGACAGGTTCTGCTCAGCATCTGCTTTGCGGCCCTGATCCTGCCGCTGAGCTTTTCCGGCGGCGCCGTCGCCACGCCGGCGATCGGGCGCGATCTCGGCGGCACGCCGGCTGTGCTCACGTGGGTGACCAACGCCTTCATGCTGAGCTTCGGCAGCTGCCTGATGGCGGCGGGCACGCTGGCCGACACGTTCGGGCGCAAGCGCGTGTTCCTGAGTGGTGTCGCGCTCTTCGTGGTGGTCTCGATTTGCCTTGGCCTGGCACCGTCCGTCCTGTCGCTCGACCTGTTGCGCGCGGCCCAGGGCATCGCCGCTGCCGCCGCGCTCTCCGGTGGCACCGCGGCACTGGCACAGGAATTCGACGGCCGATCGCGAACACGCGCCTTCAGCCTGCTGGGCACGACATTCGGCGTCGGCCTCGCGTTCGGTCCGCTCCTGGCCGGCGCCTTGATCGAAACACTGGGCTGGCGGGCCGTCTTCATGTCCAGCGCCGTCGTCGGTACGTTGGCCCTGGTGCTGGGAACGCCGCGCTTGCGTGAATCGCGCGACCCCGACGCCACAGGTCTCGACTGGCCGGGCACCATCACCTTCACGGCAACGCTCTCCCTCTTCACCTTCGGCGTCATCCAGGCACCGGCCAGCGGCTGGACGAGCCCGACCGTCATCGCGTTGCTCGCCGGTGCTGCCGTGTTGCTGGCGGCCTTCATTGTCATCGAAACGCGTATCGCCCGCCCCATGCTCGACCTGTCGCTCTTTCGCATTCCACGGTTCGTGGGCGTCCAGGTGCTGCCGATGGCAACCACCTGCTGCTACGTCATCCTCCTGGTGCTGCTGCCGCTGCGCTTCATCGGCATCGAGGGCTACAGCGAGATCGATGCCGGGTGGCTCATGATCTGGTTGTCGGCGCCCATGCTCATCGTGCCCTTCACGGCGGCGACGCTGACGCGGTGGCTCTCGGCTGGCCTCGTCTCGGCCGTCGGCCTCTGCATCGCGGCATGCGGCCTGTTATGGCTGAGCCGCGTGGCTGCGGGTGCCGATGCCGTCGTGCTGCCCCTGCTGCTGATCGGGCTTGGTACTGCGATGCCCTGGGGGCTGATGGATGGATTGTCCGTCAGCGTTGTTCCCACCGAACGCGCCGGCATGGCGACTGGCATCTTCAGCACGACACGCGTGGCAGGCGAAGGCGTCGTGCTGGCCATCGTGGCCGCGGTCCTCGCGTCCTTGAGCCAGACCGGCCTTCACACAGCACTGCCGCCTTCGACTCCGGGAGTGGCGGCGCGGATCGCCGAAGCAGCGCAACGCATCGCGACGGGCGATCTGCATCATGCCGCTGCCATACTGCCGGAAGTCAGCCGGCCGATGCTGGTGCAAACCTACGTCGATGCCTTCGCGGTCCTGCTTTGGGTTCTCGCCGGCATCACCGTCGCATCGGCATTCGCCGTTGCCGGATTTCTGCGCCGGCCGCGTCCATCCACCACCGTTTTGCCAAACGCTGTCGCGGAGACATCACCAACGGCGTGAGTGGACGTCTCTTTGCCGGACGCCAATGCGACGAACCGGCTCAATGTCGGCAACGCGCTGTCGCGACGCCAGATCAGGCCGGTCTCGATCGCGGGCGGCCTGCCTTGCAGCGGCAGACAACGGACACCGGTACGGCCCAGGTTCTCGAGCGAACGCGGCACCAGCGCCACGCCCATGCCAGCGGAGACGAGGCTGATGATCGTCTGCATCTGGATCGCCTCCTGGCCTATGCGCGGCGCGATGTCGTTGCCGGCGTAGTAGCCCGTGATGACGTCGTGGAACGACGGTGAGCTGCGGCGCGGAAAGAGGATGAGCGGCTCGGCCGCGATCTCGGCCAGCCGAAGGCGCCCGTTCCTGGGCACGATGCGCCCCGATGCCAGCCAGCGCTCGGGCACGGCAACAACCAGCGGCTCACGGATGAGGCGCCGATAGACCAGCATCGGGTGCAGGCCTGGCCCGGGCGGCGGAATGATCAGCCCGACATCGATGGCGCCGTCAAACAGAGCCTCGACCTGAAGATCGCTGGTCATTTCCTGCAGCGACACGGCCACATCCGGAAAGCGCGCCTTGTACCGGCTGACCAGACCTGGCAGCACGCTGTAATCGGCCGTGCTGACAAAGCCGATGCGCAGCGTGCCCAGCTCGCCCTGCGCGAGACGGCGCGCGATGCCGGGAAGCTCGGCGGCGTCCATCAGCAGCCGGCGCGCATGCGGCAGCCAGTCGGCACCGACCGGCGTCAGCGCCACGCTGCGCTTGGTGCGCGCGAAGAGGCGGACGCCCAGTTCCTCTTCCAGAGCGAGGATCGACTGGCTCAATGGCGGCTGCGTCATGCGCAGCCGCTCGGCGGCACGGCTGAAGCTCAGCTCTTCGGCAACCGCGATGACGTGGCGAAGCTGACGCAGGTCCATCTTGTTATATGTTTTCCAACTTAATAGACCGATAATTATATATTTCTCTCGCCTTTCCGGAAGCCCTATCCAGGCGACATCGCGTGGACCGGAGAGGAAGCCGCATGCCGCACAACGAGCGATCCAAGCACATCACCCAGGGTATCGAGCGCTCGCCCAACCGCTCGATGTACTACGGGTTGGGCTACGAGAAGGCCGATTTCGACAAGCCGATGATCGGCATCGCCAACGGCCATTCCACGATCACGCCGTGCAACGCCGGCCTGCAGCCGCTGGCCGACGCGGCGGTTGCCGCCGTGAAGGCCGCCGGCGCCAACCCGCAGCTGTTCGGTGTCCCCACAATCTCCGACGGCATGGCGATGGGCACGGAGGGGATGAAATACTCCCTGATCTCGCGCGAGGTGATCGCCGATGCGATCGAGACTTCGGTGAACGGCCAGTGCATGGACGGCGTGCTCGTCGTCGGCGGCTGCGACAAGAACATGCCGGCCGGCATGATGGC
>DATEIF010000427.1:0-7157 GCA_035279205.1 Vineibacter sp. | reverse complement strand
GTCTACACCAGTGCCAATCTCGGCATCATGCCGGCACCGCTGACTGTGGTGGCGAACAGCCAGACCAAAATCTACGGCGATGTCGATCCGGCGCTGACCTTTGCAGCTTCCGGCTTCAGGTTCAGCGACACGGCGGTTGGCGTGCTGACCGGCGGCCTGAGCCGCGCGGCGGGCGAGACGGTTGCCGGTGGTCCGTACGCGATCACGAAGGGGACGCTGGCCGCGAACGCGAACTACAGCATCGTCTACACCAGTGCCAATCTCGGCATCACGCCGGCGCCGCTGACTGTGGGGGCGAACGGCCAGACCAAAATCTACGGCGATGCCGATCCGGCGCTGACGTTCATCGCCAATGGCTTCAAATTCAGCGACACGCTCGGCACCGTCCTGACCGGCGGCCTGAGCCGCACGGCCGGTGAGACAGTTGCCGGCGGCCCATACGCAATCACCCAGGGCTCGCTTGCGGCCAATGCCAACTACAGCATCGTCTACACGGGCGCCAATCTCGGTATCACGCCGGCGCCGCTGACCGTGGTTGCCGACGCCCGGACCAAAGTGTACGGCGATGCCGATCCCGCTCTCACGTTCGCCGCGACAGGCTTCAGGTTCAGCGATACGGCCGCCAGCGTGCTGGCGGGCAGCCTCGCCCGCGCGCCGGGCGAGAGTGTTGCCGGCGGTCCGTACGCCATCACGCAGGGCAGCCTGACCGCCAACGCGAATTACGCGATGGTCTACACCGGTGCCGCGCTGACCATCACGCCGGCGCCACTCACCGTCATCGCCGCTGCGCAGGCGAAGGTCTATGGCGATGCCGACCCGGCACTGACCTTCAGCGCCAGCGGCTTCAAATTCGGAGACGGGCCGGGCACGGTGCTGAGCGGCGGCCTCTCGCGGTCTGTCGGCGAGAGCGTTGCCGGTGGCCCGTACGCCATCACGCTGGGAACGCTGGCGGCCGGTGCCAACTACACGATCGTCTACGCAGGCGCCCACCTTGCGGTGACGCCGCGGCCGATCACCATCGCGGCGGACGATCAGGCCAAGACCGCGCAATCGCCCGACCCCGCCTTCACCTGGTCGCTCCGGACAGGGCGCATCGTCGTGGGGGATACGCCCACCGGCGGGCTGTCGCGCGCGGTGGGCGAGGCGGCGGGGACCTATGCCATCACCCAGGGCAGCTTCACCTACGGCCCGAACTATTCGCTCACCTTTGTCGACGGCGCGTTCACCATCGCGCCGCAGCCGACACAGCCGCCGCGGGGCATCGCCACCGCCGGGATGACCACACCCGGCGTGCCGTCCGGTACCGTCACGGCCCATCCGCTGCAGCCTGCGCCGTTGGATATCTTCGCGACCGATGCCCAGGACGGCGGATGTGCCGTCAACGGGCAGGGGACTCTGATCTGCCCCTAGTGCCTGGGATCCCTGGTCGCTGACACACCTGGCCCGGGCGGCACGCGCCTAAGGCGTGGACTCGGCGAGGCCTTCCATGGAGAAGGCGATGTCCTGGTCGCTGGTGCAGGCTTTGCGCAGCGCGGCCAGGGGCTGGTACTCGGGCGACGTCCACCAGGCGGTGACCGCAGCCATGTCCGGGAACGCGATCACCACGACCCTGTCGGGAGTCCACGCGCCGCTGCCCTCCAGCATCGTGAGGTTGTCGCCGCGGGTCAGGTAGCGTCCGCCATAGGCGGCCACCATCGGTCCCACCTTGGCCCTGTATTCCGCGAACCCGTGCGGATCGGTGATCCTGTGTACGGCAACGACGTAGGCCGGCATCGGTCGCTCCATGGTGCAGCCACAACGCATGGCTTCAGTATCCCGGCGTGGCGGTGCTGCGGCAACGCGGCCGCATCCGTGCCGTCAGCGGGATCCGGCGACGGGCGGATGCACGCGCTGCCACCACGCGTCGATGCGATCGGCGTCGACGGGAACGACGGTGAACAGCGGCGCGGCAAACGCCTCCCATGCCGCGCGCTGGGCGTCGGAAACGGACGTCAGCACGGGAACCTCGGCCGCGATCGCCGCGGTGAACGCATCGCGCAATCCGCCGCCGGCGGCCTCCAGCTTGCCGAACTTGCTCAGCAGCACCAGGTCGCAGCCGCCCGCGATGTCGCGGCACACGGCCGCGGCGGCGGTGATCGCGCCGTCACCCGCCAGATGGCAGCCCGCCGACCCGCGCCCGAGATCCTGGAAGATCGCGAAGCGCGCGCCGTCGGCCAGGCTGCGCAGGTAGCCGGCGGCGCAGGCCCGATCCGGCAGGCCGTGATCCTCGGCGATCACGCCCGCCAGGCGGGCGGACGCCTGCCAGCGCCGCGCCAGGTCCCGGAACAGGTCCTGGACCTGCGCGCCCGGCGCACCCTGCACGACGGCGATCGTCTTCATCGGCTCATCCATCGCACCCTCGCGCCACAGCGCCTCGCGTGAAAGCATCGCACGCGCTATAGCCGATCATATATAACGTGCGGCGCCGGCGTCAAATTGCCGACGTTGGCCGTGCGGACGCTGCCGCAGGCCTGGCATGTCCGCGGTCATCGTGTGGGCAAGTGCGCCGCAACCGGCCTAGAGTGGCGCCACGCCCGCAACGCCATCACGAGGAGGATCCTGTGAAGACCTATCAGCATTTCATCGGCGGCCAGTATGTCGACCCGCTGGGCGGCCAGTGGATCGACAGCATGGATCCCTACCGCGGCGCGGCGTGGGCGAAGATCCCGCAGGGCTGCGCGCGCGACGTCGATCGCGCGGTCACCGCGGCGTCGCAAGCCCTGCAAGGTCCGTGGTCGAAGCTGACACCCTCGGCGCGCGGCAAGCTGATGCTGAAGCTGGCCGATCTCGTGGCCGCCAATGTCGACCGCCTGGCCGAGGTCGAGGTGCGCGACAACGGCAAGCTGCTGGCCGAGATGCGCGGCCAGCTCGCCTATCACCCCGAATGGTGGCGCTACTTCGGCGGGCTGGCCGACAAGATCGAGGGTGCCGTCGTGCCGATCGACAAGCCCGACACGTTCGCCTTCACGCGGCACGAGCCGATGGGCGTGGTGGCGGCGCTGACGGCGTGGAACTCGCCGCTGCTGTTCATCGCCTGGAAGTGCGCGCCGGCGATCGCGGCCGGCTGCACCGTCGTGGTCAAGCCCTCGGAGTTCGCCTCGGCCTCGACATTGGAATTCGCCGCCCTCACCAAGGAGGCCGGCTTTCCCGACGGCGTCTTCAACGTCGTGACCGGCCTGGGCCAGGAGGCCGGCGCCGCGCTGGTCGATCATCCCGGCGTCGCCAAGATCACCTTCACGGGGTCGGACGCGACCGGCGCCAAGATCTACGCCCAGGCGGCCAGAACGATGAAGCGGGTCTCGCTCGAGCTGGGCGGCAAGTCGCCCAACATCGTGTTCGCGGATTGCGATCTGGGCGCGGCGGCGGCCGGCGCCATCTCCGGCATCTTCGCCGCCACCGGCCAGACCTGCATCGCGGGCTCGCGGCTCCTGGTGCAGAACTCGATCCGCGAGGCGTTCAGCAAGAAGGTCGTCGAGCTCGGCCGCACCGCGCGCAAGGGCGATCCGATGCAGCCCGACACCAACATCGGTCCGGTCACGACGGCGCCGCAGTACCGCAAGATCCTCGACTACATGGAAATCGCCAAGGCCGAGGGCGCGCGCTGCATCCTGGGCGGCGGTGCGGCAAGCGGCCTGCCGGGCGGGCAGTTCGTCGAGCCGACCATCTTCACCGACGTGAAGCCCGACATGCGCATCGCGCGCGAGGAGGTGTTCGGGCCCGTGCTGTCCATCATCGGCTTCGAGGACGAGGCCGAGGCCATCCGGCTCGCCAACGACACGATCTACGGCCTGGCCGCCGGCGTCTGGACCAAGGACATGAACCGGGCGCTGCGCATGTCGGCGGCACTGAAGGCCGGTACCGTGTGGATCAACACCTACCGCGCGATCAGCTACATGATGCCGTTCGGCGGCATGAAGCATTCCGGCATCGGCCGCGAGAGCGGCATGGAGGCGATCCGCGAGTATCTCGAGACCAAGAGCGTGTGGATCTCCATGGCCGAAGGCTCGCCCGCCAACCCGTTCGTGATGCGCTGAAGAGCATATCCTCCCCCAACGACGTTGGGGGAGGTGGCCGACGGCCGGAGGGGGCGCGGTCTGAGGTGCGTGTAGCGCCGGATACCACAATGGATTCGATGTCGGCTTGATGGAGTCGACTCCGTTCATGGACGTGCCTCGCGTCAATGCTGGGCCGGGACAAACGCCCGCAAGGTCTCAGCCGTTTGGATGACGCGGGAACGGATATCGACATTCTATATTTTGATCAGCACCTCGGATTTATTCGGTGCGCCAGTAATCAATTGAACTCAATTGCAGGAGAGCCACATGGCGTTCAATGCAGGCCACTATTGGATAGCCAACGGTGAGCGATACTGGGTGACGATCCGATTCCTCTCGGGTGGTGTCGCAGTAGATCGAGGGGCTCAATGGATCATGGCGGACCCCAAGCCTTTTGATACCTTTCCCACGCCCTCTGGCACGACTCAGCTTGAGTCAACCAGAGCCCAGAAGCGATTCTTGTACGCCAACGGCGGGACAGACTGGTCGTACAACTGTCTCGTGGAGAACACCTACAGTCCAGGTTGGAACGCCACATGGTTCAGCCTCACAGGAGGCGGCAATGTATGACAAGGCAACAAGGAACCTGCTCATCATCAGGGATGTGCACGGCGCAATCATCGGCGTGCAGGTTGAGGATCCTGCGGATAGCGAGGTGGCGACGTTTATTTCTCCGGCCAAGCCAGAGCACGCGCTGCATCGGGTTTCGGACGTTCCTGCGGAAATCTGTAACCTTGCCGATCCCGCTGAATTTCACAGAGCCATTACTGGTTACCTCAGATCGGACCAGGCGCGGGTGACGCGGACCAGTTTTGAGGAGCTCAACGCCGCTTTCTACCGGGCTCTCATGTCTCGCCGGATGCCCTCGTAGGCCGTGCTCTACGACCGGATGTGCTGGGTGCCGATGTAGCGCCGCGTTTGGCGTAAGCGGCGCGTGGGGCAAGCCCAGCACTCGCCGCTCCTGTCCTTGTCTGAGCTACGGCGGGCATTCCACCCGGTAGTTCCACTCCGTCCCCGACCGGGGGCCGACGACCTCGACGACGATCGAGTAGTCCCCGGCTTCGGGCTGATAGTCGAATGACAGTCTGCCGTTGTAGCTGACGGGCTGGTTCGTGCTCGCGACCAGGCGACCGCGATAGTAGACGTTCATCTGGTCCGGGATCTGCCTCATGTTGTAGAGGATCGTGACCGGACCCGGTTTGCTGCCGAGATAGTGGCGGTTGCGCGTGACACCTTCACCGCCGCTGTACGCATCGACGTTGCAGGGCATCATGCCCGGTGGCGGCTGCGTGACGGGTGGTGCCGGGGGCGGCGGCGGTGCCGGTGCCGGTGCTGGTGGCTGCGGCTTTGGTGTTTCCGCCACCTTCGGCTTGGGTGCGGGCTTCGGCGCCTCAGGCTTGGGTTCGGGCTTCGCTTCGGGTTTGGGGTCGGGCTTCGCCTCGGGTTTCGGTGCCGGCTTGCGCTCGGTGAGTGGCGGTGGTTTCGGCGGCTCGGGTGGCGGCGGCGCTTCGCGCTTGCACAACTGCTGGCGCCGCTGGAATTCATCGCGCAACGCGGCCAGCGCTGCCTTCAGCGTGCTCTCGCGTTCACGCTCGATGTCGATCGCGCCTTTCATATCGGTGGTTACGTCGGGCGGCGCAGGCGGTGGTGGCGACGGCGGTTCCGGCGCTAGCTCGGTGACCTGCAGCTCGGGCGGCACCGGCAGCAACAGGCGCAGTCCATAGGACACACCGAGAATCAGCAGCAGGCCGAGCAGGCCCACCAGCAGCGCTAGCGGCCAGGGGAAGGGGCTGCGCGTGGCGGGCGCCGTGGCGATCACGCCGGCCGAGGTCGCGGGTGTCGCCATCGTGGCCGGTGCCGCTGACGGGGCGGTCGGCGTCGTGCTGGCGAGGAACGCCGGCGGCAGGATCGCGCCGGCCGTGTCCCTGTCGTAGCCCCAGCAGATCAGGACCGGCTGCTCGCCCACCCGGAACAGATACGTGTCGTCATCCGGCCGCCGGGCGGCGAGTTGCAGCGTGCGTCCGGCCAGCTTTGCGTCTTCGCTGGTCGATGTCTCCAGCTGCATGCCCAACCGGCTGATGTCCGCCAGCATACCGTCGATCTCGGTTCGCAACGCATCGCGCTCGGGTGGCGGCAGGTCTTCGGCGGCATGCACCGGCGCGCCGTCGGCATACCAGTCGATGCGGCCCGTGGCCGGATGGGCCTGCGGTTCTGCCAGCAGGTGGAAATGCCGGTCCCCGAGGCGGCGACGCACCACATCGCGCACCTGGACGTGCGTGTTGTGCAGCGGCTCGCCCCGCACGCCCAGCGGCCGCACACCGAATTGCGTGGTGCGAACGAGCGTGGCGGGGCTGGACATCCTTCCTCCCTTCCGTCGGTGCAGGCGGCAGATGAACGTACGCCACTGGTCCCGGATGCCTGTTGAACGCTAGAATTTGGCTGATCCATGGCAGTCTGATGGAACGCGCTGTCGGCTGCACTGGTACGCTATCATCCCGTTCATCCCCGACCATGGGGAACGCGTCATGCGTCGGTCCATCGCCTCTGTCGCCGTTGCCGCCGCGCTCATACTCGTCGGCTGCGACGAGTATGCGTGGGAACGCCCCGGCACGCCCGGTGTCGTCCAGCGGAGCGACTACAATGATTGCCGGCAGCAGGTCCGGAGCGAGGCGTTCCGGTCCTATGCCTTCCATAGCGGTTTCCCGATCATGGGGCCCGCGTATTGGGGCTTCCGCCAACAACCCGACTACGGGACGTGGCGGACGCAGCTGGAACGCGAGCCGCTCTTCTACGACAACCGGCTGGCCCACTTCTGCATGCGCACCAAGGGCTACATTCTGGTCAAGCTCGAAGATGGTTATCGCGACCTGCCGTCACGACCGACCGACCCACCGCCGTCGAGCAACGTCAAGCCGCGTTAGAGCCCGACTGAAAATGCACCGCTCACGATCGCAACGAAAGCGACACCCCGTTCAGGTCGGCCTGCATGTGCCGATCGTCAGGTTCGGCGTGTCGGGGGTGTCGCCGTCGAGATAGCCCCATTTGTAGACATAAATGAAACGG
>DATEIF010000426.1:0-9702 GCA_035279205.1 Vineibacter sp. | reverse complement strand
GGAGGGGAGCCGACGTGGTCTTGGTAACTAAGACCACGTGGGATCCCCCTCCGGCCTTCGGCCACCTCCCCCACTGCGTGGGGGAGGGACATCAATCGCAACTCGACAGGGGGCGGGCGACTTCTTCGAGGGGGCGGCATTCGGATTGGATGCCGAGGATCAGCTCGACGACGGCGGCGATCACCATGAGGACGCCACCGAAGACGTAGCCCCACATCACCTCGGTGCGCGATTGGGTCTCGATCAGCGCGCCGAACAGGGCCGGGCCACCGATGCCGCCCAGCGCCGTGCCGAAGGCATAGAAGATGGCGATGGCGATGGCGCGCACTTCCAGCGGGAAGCTTTCGCTGACCGTCAGGTAAGCCGAGCTGGCCGCCGCCGACGCGAAGAAGAAGATCGCCGTCCACGCGATGGTGAGGCCTACCGAGTCGAGCAGGTTCTGCTGGAACATCAGGCCACTGATGGCCATCAGGACACCGGATATGGCGTAGGTCGCAGCGATCATGGTCTTGCGGCCGATGGTGTCGAACAGCGAGCCCAGCAACAGCGGCCCGAGGAAATTGCTGATGGCGAACGGCAGCATGAACCAGCCGACATCACCTGAAGCGATGCCATAGAACTTGGTGAGGATCAGTGCGTAGGTGAAAAAGATCGCGTTGTAGCAGAAGGCCTGCGCCGCCATCAGCGTGATGCCGAGCGTGGTGCGCCGCGGGTAGCTGACGAACAGCGAGCGCGCGATCTGCATCATGTCGACGCGATGGTCGCGCCACAACCGCAGCGGCCGGCCGGTCACCGGCGGCAGCGGTCCGCACTGGCGCTCGACGCGCGCCTCGATGCCGCGCACCACGCGATCGGCTTCCTCAGACTGGCCGTGCGTCATCAGCCAGCGCGGACTTTCAGGCAGAAAGCGGCGCAGCACGATCACGATCAGGCCGATCACGCCACCGATGATGAAGGCGCCACGCCAGCCCTGCTCCGCCGATACGCCGTCCAGGTTCAGCGCCACCAGCGAGCCGGCTGCACCGATCGCCGCGCCCAGCCAGTAGCTGCCGTTGACCACGAGGTCGGTGTAGCCGCGCCGGCGCGCCGGGATCAGCTCCTGGATCGCCGAGTTGATGGCGGAATATTCACCGCCGATACCAGCGCCGGCGAAGAAGCGGAAGGCGGCGAACGACCAGAAATCCCAGGCGAAGCCGCTCGCCACGGTGGCCACGGCATAAACCAGCACGGTGAGCGTAAACAGCTTCTTGCGGCCCAGGCGATCGGTGAGATGGCCAAAATACAGCGCGCCCAGCACGGCGCCAGCCAGATAGGCGCTGGCGGTCAGACCGATCTCGGTGCTGGAGAGCCGCAGCGACGGACTTTCGTGGATGGCGCCGGACAAGGCACCCACCAGCGTCACCTCGAGCCCGTCCAGGATCCACGTGATCCCCAGTGCCGTGATCACCAGCCAGTGAAAGCCGCTCCACGGCAGGCGATCGAGTCGGGCCGGCACGTCGGTTTCCACGACCGCTCCGGCCGGTGTCGCGCGCGATCTGTCTTTCGCTGTCAGAACTTCCTGCACCGAACCCCCTTGCGCCATTATGCCGATGGCGTCATCGCGTACTACGCGACGGCCGCGCTCTTGTTCCGGTTTTACGCCCTGCGGTTCCGGTTTCAGCTGAAACATGCCTGGCCCAGCGCTCGGCCCATTCATGCAGCGGCAGCATGATCGTCAGAAGTGACCGGCCATCGGCGGTAAGCTGGTAACCGTCCTCCGTCGATTCGACGAGGCCTGCCGTCCGCAGGTCGGTGAGCCGGGCGTTGAGCACGGAGGGGCTGACTTCATCGCACGCCGCGCGCAGACCACGGAAGCTGAGCGCCTCGCCGCGCAGCTCCCAGATGATGCGTTGCACCCAACGGCGTCCCAGCAGGTCCAACAGGGCCATGATGGGCCGCCCGCTGGATGAACCGCGTACCGATCGGCCAGGCAACGGTGTGGAGACGCGTTTCGAAGGGCGGGCTGCAGGCATGGCGGGCAGATTAGAAGCATCCAGTTCCTTGCGCTATGGAAAACGTAGTGCTACTCTTTTAGTAGCAATCGTTCTTTGGAGACTTGCATGACCGAACCGCGCATCGCGCCGCTCGAGTCGCCCTACCCCGCCGAGGCGCAGGCAGCTTTCGACCGCATCATGCCGCCCGGCATGGCGCCGCTGGTCCTATTCCGCACGCTCGCCGCCTGTCCGCGCGTCTGGGAGAAGTTCCGCGCCGGCTCCTTGCTCGACAAGGGGCCGGTGTCGTTGCGGCTGCGCGAGATCGTGATCGACCGCGTCTGCGCCCGCTGCGGCAACGAATACGAATGGGGCGTGCATATCGCGTTCTTCGCCACGCGCGCCGGGCTGACCGCCGAGCAGCAGCGCGCCACGGTGCGGGAAGGCGCCGATGCCGCATGCTGGAGCGAGGACGAGCGCGCGGCCATCCGCCTGGTCGACGAACTGCACGACACGGCCGCGATTTCGGACGGGCTGTGGACGGCGCTGCGCGATCACTTCAGCGACGAGCAGATCCTGGAGCTGATCGCGCTCTGCGGCTTCTATCGCACGGTGTCGTACTTCTGCACCGGCCTGCGCCTGCCGAACGAGCCCTACGCGGCGACTTTTCCGGCGTGAGGTCTTCACCTCTCCCGCGAGCGGGAGAGGTCGACGCGCGCATGCGCGCGGCGGGTGAGGGGCCACGCACGAGGCACCTCGTCCTTGGGCCCTTCCCATCGTGCTGCGCACGATGGGCCCCTTCCTCTCCCGCAAGCGGGAGAGGAGATCAAAGATGGATCGGCTTGTCCCAGGCGGCGAGCGCGGCTTCCTTCATCGCTTCGCTGACGGTCGGATGGGCATGGCAGACGCGGCCGATATCCTCGGCCGAGGCGCTGTACTCCATGGCCAGCACCGCCTCGGCGATCATGGTGCCGGCCTCGGCGCCGAAGATGTGCACGCCCAGCACGGTGTCCGTGGTCTTGTCCGACAGGACCTTCACGAAGCCGTCGGTGCGGTTGTTGGCGCGGCTGCGCGGGTCGGCAGTGAAGGGATACTTGCCGACCTTGTAGGCGATGCCGGCGGCCTTGAGCTGCTCCTCGGTCTTGCCGACCCAGGCGACCTCGGGCTGCGTGTAGACCACCGACGGGACCTTGTCCCAATCGACATGGCCCTTCTGGCCGGCAATGGTCTCGACGCAGGCGACGCCGTCCTCGCTCGCCTTGTGCGCCAGCATCGGCCCGTCGATCACGTCGCCGATGGCGTAGATGCCGGGCACACTGGTCTGGAAGTGGCCATCGACGGCAATGCGGCCGCGGTCGGTCAGCTTCACACCGACCTTGTCGAGGCCCAGGCCCTCGACATAGGGCCGCCGGCCGATGCAGACCAGCACCACGTCTACGGTCAGCTGCTCGGCGGCGCCGCCCTGTGCCGGCTCGTGCGTCACGACGATGCCGTCCTTGCCCGGCACGGCGCCGGTCACCTTGCGGCCGAGCTTGAACTTCAGGCCCTGCTTCTCCAGCGCACGCTGGAAGTGCTTGGTGATCTCGTTGTCGACACCGGGTGCAATGCGGTCGAGGAACTCGATCACCGTCACCTCGCTGCCGAGCCGCCGCCAGACCGAGCCGAGCTCCAGCCCGATGATGCCAGCGCCGATCACGACCAGACGCTTGGGCACGGCCTGCAGCTCCAAGGCGCCGGTCGACGACACGATGATCTTTTCGTCGATCGTCACGCCGGGCAGCGGCGCCACGTCCGAGCCTGATGCGATCAGGATGTTCTTGGTCTCCAATGTCTGCGTCACGGCACCATCGTCACCCAGCACGGCCACCTTGCCCGGCGCTTCGATGCGTCCGGTGCCGGTGAAGGACGCCACCTTGTTCTTCTTGAACAAGAAGGCCACCCCCTTGGTGGTAGCGCCGACGACCTCGTCCTTGCGCTTCAGCATCTGCGCCAGGTCGAGCTTGATCTCGCCGACGATGATGCCGTGCGTCTTCAGATCGTGCGTCGTCTCCTCGAACACGTGCGAGGACTGCAGCAGGGCCTTGGACGGAATGCAGCCGACATTCAGGCAGGTGCCGCCGAGCGTCGCGCGCTTCTCGACGCACGCCACCTTCAGGCCGAGCTGCGCGGCGCGGATCGCCGACACGTAGCCGCCCGGGCCGGCGCCAATGACGACGAGATCGTAGCTTTCATTGGCCATGATTGTATCCTCGGTTGTGCGCCCGGCCCGCGGTTCGCGCATGGAGTAAACAGAAATCGGGACCGCCATGACGCCATCCTGGGCCCGTCGCCTCGCGGCGGCCACGCTCTGCCTCGCGGTGGTCCTGCTGCCGCTGTCGGCGCACGCGCAGACGGATACGGTCGCAGCCTTCGATGAGGTGTTCAGAGGCTGGATGCGTCAGGAAGGTGTGCGACGCGGCGTGATCGCCATCGCCCGCGAAGGCCGCGTCGTGCATGTCACCGGCTTCGATCTGCCGGCCGATGCACCGGTACCCGTCGCCAGCCTGTCCAAGGCCGTCACGGCGGTCTGTGTCGCAACCCTGATCCAGCGCGGCAAACTTCGTTTCGATACGCCGCTGTCCCGGGCCCTGGCGCATACGGTCGGACGCTTCGGGCCGCCCGCCGATCCGCACCTGGCCGATGTGACGATCGCACAGTTGCTCACCCATCGCGCCGGCTACCAACGCGTCATGACCGATCCGGTGACGGGCACGATCCTGCCCAACATCCTGCGCGTCCACCCCGCCAGAGACCCGGCAATCGACGCGCAAACCCGGGAACTGTTGCGCTTGCGACTGCCGCTGGCGCCCGGCGAGCGATATGCCTACAGCAACGCGCCCTATCTCCTGCTGGGGGCGATCGTCGAAGAAACCACGGGCCTGCCCTACGAGGACTATTGCCGCTCGGCCGTCCTCGCGCCGGCAGGCGCCCCGACCGCCAGCCTGACGCCGGACTGGCGGATCCTGTCGTCCTATGGCGGCTGGCAGTTCACGGCGCGGGAGTATCTGCGGTTCCACGAGGTCTTCGGTCCACGCGGCCCGGTCCTGTCCGACACGACGCGCCAATGGATGCTGGCGCCCGACGACAAGGTCGCGGGCGGCGGTGCGCATTACGGGCTGGGCGCCTTGGTTCGACACGCAGCAGGCTCCTACAACGTCTGGCACGACGGGCGCTGGCGCTACCAGCTGCAACGCAGCGCCGACACGACGCTGTCGGTCGACTACGGCAGCTACGTCGCGCGGCTGGGCGAGGCGGGTTTCTCCTGGTTTGCTTACTTCGAGCCATCGCCGCCGGATCGCGCTGTCCGCGAGCTCGGGCGGCGGATGTACAAGACCGGCCGTGAGTCGGTGAAACATTGGCCGTGAGCGTCGCGCTCAGACCTCCAGCAGCAGGCGCTCGGGGTCCTCGATGCATTCCTTGACGCGCACCAGGAAGGTGACCGCTTCACGGCCGTCGATGACCCGGTGATCATACGTGAGCGCCAGGTACATCATGGGCCGCACCTTGATCTCGCCACCCACCACCATCGGGCGCTGCTGGATCTTGTGCATGCCCAGCACGCCCGACTGCGGCGGGTTCAGGATCGGCGTCGACATCAGCGAGCCGTAGACGCCGCCGTTGGAAATCGTGAAGGTGCCGCCGGTCAGCTCGGCGATGCTGAGCTTGCCGTCGCGCGCCTTCTTGCCCAGCTCGAAGATGCCCTTCTCGACGCCGGCAAAGCCCAGCATGTCGGCATCGCGCAGCACCGGGACCACCAGTCCGGCCGGCGTGCCGACCGCGACGCCGATGTCGTAGTAGTTCTTGTAGACGATGTCGTCACCTTCGATCTCGGCATTGACCGCGGGCAGCTCCTTCAGCCCCGCGATGCACGCCTTGACGAAGAACGACATGAAGCCCAGTCGCGCGCCGTGCTTCTTCTCGAAATCATCCTTCAGGCGATCGCGCAGCGCCATCACCGCGGTCATGTCCACCTCGTTGAAGGTGGTGAGCATGGCGGCGGTGTTCTGGGCATCCTTCAGGCGCGTCGCGATGGTCTTGCGCAGGCGCGACATGCGCACGCGCTCCTCGCGCTCGGCCTTGGGACGCGGGCCCGTCGGCGCGGCCGGCTTGGCAACGGCCGGTGCCGGTGCCGCGGCCCCCGAGGCCAGGAACGTCACGACGTCGGCCTTGGTGACCCGACCGTCCTTGCCGGTGGCGGGAACGGCGGCGGCATCGAGGTTGTTGTCGGCGACCAGCTTGCGCGCTGCCGGTCCGGAGGCGGCGAGATTGGCCGGCGCTGCCGGTGCGACTGGCGCCGCAGGCGCTGGTGCCGGCTTCGCTTCGGCGGCCGGCGCGGCGGGCTTGGATGCCGGCGCTGCTGCTGCACCGCTACCGGCCTCGATCAGGCACAGCGTGGCGCCGACCGGGACCGTGGTTCCCTCCGGCGCCAGGACCTTGCCCAGCACACCGGCCGACGAGGCATTGACCTCGACGGTGACCTTGTCGGTCTCCAGCGCGCAGAGCGCCTCGTCGACGGCGACCGCCTCGCCTTCCTTCTTGTACCACTGCGCTACGGTCGCTTCGGTCACCGACTCGCCCAGGGTGGGAACCTTGATCTCGATCGCCATGATGATCCTCTAGATTCCCTTCTCCCCGCGCCGGCGGGGAGAAGGTGGCGCGAAGCGCCGGATGAGGGGCTCAGCACTGCCGAGGCCGCGGGAAACGGCGATCAGCGTGCTCGCTACTCTGTGCTTGGTGTTTCGCAAGGTCGGGAAGCCCCTCATCCGCCCTTCGGGCACCTTCTCCCCGCCTTCGCGGGGAGAAGGGGTGAACCTCACTCGACCGTCAGTGCGCGGTCGACCAGCTCGGCCTGTTCCTTGGTGTGGTTCTTCAGGAGGCCGGTGGCCGGCGATGCCGACTCCTTGCGACCGATATAGACCGGGCGCTTGGCCTTGACGTCGAGGTCGGCCAGCACTCGCTCGATGCGGCGGTCGACGAAGTGCCAGGCACCCATGTTCTCCGGCTCCTCCTGGCACCACACCACCTCGGCATTGCGATAGCGGCGCAATTCCTTGGCGGTGGCGGTGAACGGGAACGGATAGAGCTGCTCGACGCGGATGATGGCGACGTTGTCGATCTTGCGATTGCGGCGCTCGGCGACGAGGTCGTAGTAGACCTTGCCCGAGCACAGGATGACGCGGCGGACCTTGGCGTCGACCGCGAGCTTGTCCGTCTCGGGCAGCACGCGGTGGAAGCTCTCCTTGCCCGCCATCTCCTCCAGCCGCGACACGCAGTCCTTGTGCCGCAGCAGCGACTTGGGCGTCATGATCACGAGCGGCTTGCGGAAGCTGCGGCGCACCTGGCGGCGCAACACATGGAAGTAGTTGGCCGGCGTCGTGATGTTGCAGACCTGCCAGTTGTCCTCGCCGCAGAGCTGCAGGTAGCGCTCCAGCCGGGCCGACGAATGCTCCGGCCCCTGGCCCTCGTAGCCATGCGGCAGCAGCAGCACCAGGCCCGAGAAGCGGAACCACTTGCTCTCACCGGGGCTGATGAACTGGTCGATGATGACCTGGGCGCCGTTGGCGAAGTCGCCGAACTGCGCCTCCCACAGCACCAGCGCGTTGGGCTCGGCCAGGGTATAGCCGTACTCGAAGCCCAGCACGCCCGCTTCGCTCAGCGGGCTGTCGATCACCTCGTAATGCGCCTGCTCGTCGGGCCGGATGTTGTTGAGCGGCACGTAGCGGTTGTCGTTGGCCTGGTCGACCAGCACCGAATGGCGTTGCGAGAAGGTGCCGCGGCCGGAGTCCTGGCCTGACAGCCGCACCGGCGTGCCCTCGACCAGCAAGGTGCCGAAGGCGAGCGCCTCGGCGGTTGCCCAGTCGATGCCCTCGCCGCTCTCGATCATCTTCCGCTTGTCGTCGAGCTGACGCAGGATCTTACGGTTGGTGTCGTGGTTGGGCGGCCGCTTGGAGATTGCCAGACCGACCTCGCGCAGCAGCTCGATATCGGCCGCGCTCTCGCCCTTGCGATCTTCCTCGCCGGGCGCAATGGTGAGCCCCGACCACTTGCCTTCCAGCCAGTCGGCCTTGTTGGGCTTGAACGAGGCTGCGGCGGTGAACGAGTCGTCGAGCTTCTTGCGGAAGTCGGCGATCATGCCGTCGACCTCGGCCTGGGTGACAACGCCCTCCTCGACCAGGCGCTTGGCGTAGACCTCCTGCACCGAGGGATGCTGGCCGATCGCCTTGTACATCGAGGGCTGCGTGAACATCGGCTCGTCGCCCTCGTTGTGGCCGTGGCGACGGTAGCAGAACATGTCGATGACGATGTCGCGCTTGAAGCGATGGCGGAACTCGACCGCGATGCGGGCGCAGTGCACCACGGCTTCCGGATCATCGCCGTTCACATGCAGGATCGGCGCCTGCACGATCTTGGCGACCTCGGTGCAGTACGGGCCCGAGCGCGCATAGGTCGGCAGCGTCGTGAAGCCGATCTGGTTGTTGACCACGAAATGCACGGTGCCGCCGGTGCGGTAGCCCTTGAGGTCGCTGAGGTCGAGGCCTTCGGCCACCAGGCCCTGGCCGGCGAAGGCAGCATCGCCGTGCATCAGCAGGCCCATCACCGAGGCGCGTTCCTTGTCGTGGCGCTGGTCCTGCTTGGCGCGCACCTTGCCCAGCACCACGGGATTGACGGCTTCAAGATGCGAGGGATTGGCGGTCAGCGACAGGTGCACGACGTTGTCGTCGAACTCGCGGTCCGAGGACGCGCCGAGGTGGTACTTCACGTCGCCCGAGCCGCGCAGCTCCTCGGGGTACGAGGCCTTGCCCTGGAACTCGGAGAACAGTGCCGTGTAGCTCTTGCCCAGGAAGTTCACCAGCGTGTTCAGCCGGCCGCGATGGGGCATGCCGATCACGACTTCCTTCACGCCCAGCGCGCCGCCGCGCTTCACGGTCTGCTCCAGCGCCGGGATCAGCGACTCGCCGCCGTCCAGGCCGAAGCGCTTGGTGCCGACGAACTTCACATGCAGGTATTTCTCGAGATGCTCGGCCTCGATGATGCGCTGCAGGATGGTACGACGGCCCAGCTCGGTGAAGTCGGTCTGGTTCTCGACGTTCTCGATGCGCTCCTGGATCCAGGCCTTCTGGTCGGGATCGCCGATATGCATGTATTCGACGCCGATCGGCCCGCAGTAGGTCTTCTGCAGGCGCGACATGATCTGGCGCAGGGTGGCCTGGTCGCCCAGCCCCAGCACGCCGTTGATGTAGATCGGCCGGTCCCAGTCGCCGTCGCCGAAGCCGTAGGTCTTGGGATCGAGCTCGGGGTGGTAGGGCTTGGGCGTCAGGCCGAGCGGATCGAGGTTGGCCTGCAGATGGCCGCGGATGCGAAAGGCGCGGATCAGCATCAGCGCCCGCACCGAATCCAGCGCCGTGGCGCGCACCACGTCCTGCGAGATCACCGGCTCGGCCGCGGCCTGGCCGTTGGCCGTCAGGTTGACGTTGGCGGCCAGCGGCCGCATGTCGGCGTCGGCAACGCCGATCACCTTGGTTTCCTTGGGCGCCCAGCTGGCGCCGGCCGCCTCGCGCAGCAGGGCCGGTTGCTCGGCCGCCAGCTCGTCGAACAGCGTCCGCCAGCTCTCGTCGACCGACGCGGGATCCCGGGCGTAGCGCCCGAACAATTCCTCGATGAAAGCCGCGTTGGCACCGTACAGGAATGACGT
>DATEIF010000425.1:0-11734 GCA_035279205.1 Vineibacter sp. | reverse complement strand
CTACCCGCTGACGGCGTTCGACCTCGCCAACCGTATCGCCGTCCTGGGCGACCGAGAAGGCTGGTGCGCCGACTATGTGCGTGGCACCTACCGGCGCTGGTTCCAGGACGGGCAGGAAGCGGGCAGCGAACCCAACCTGTCGGCAACCCTGCGCGAGATCGGCCACGATCCGGGGCGCGTGATCGCCGCGGCGCAGGATGACGCCATCGGCCAGGCCTACGGCGCGGCCACCGCCGAAGCGCGACGGCTGAACGTGTTCGGCGCACCGACCTTTGTCGTCCAGGGCGAGCGCTTCTGGGGCGATGACCGCCTCGACGACGCCATCAGCTGGCACCGCCACGGCAAGGTCGTCGCTTAGAACCTGGGAACGCGGGCGTCCCGCCATGAGCGGGCCGAAGGCCCGCGCTCCCAGGGAGATCAGAACGCCTCAGCCTTCAGCGCCATCAGCGTTTCGCTGCCAGCCTTGATCTGGTGCGCCAGTGCCGTGGTCTGCGGCAGCACGCGCTTGGCGAAGAAGCGGCCGGTGGCGAGCTTGGCCTCGTAGAAGTCGTTGTCGTTGCCGGCCTGCAGGCCGGCATGCGCCGCCTTGGCGATACGGCCCCACATATAGGCCATCGCGGTCAGCGCCATCAGTCGCAGCAGGTCGGTGGCCGCAGCACCGGCCTCGTCCGGGTTCTTCATCGCGTTCTGCATCAGGTACATCACGCTTTCCTGCACCCGGCCGATCGCCTTCTCCAGCGGCTCGATGAATTCGGTCAGCTTGGGATCGGCCTTGTTGGCGGCGATGAAGCCGCTGATCTCGCCCAGCAGGCGCTGCGCCGGCCGGCCGCCCTTCATCATCAGCTTGCGGCCCACCAGGTCGAGCGCCTGGATGCCGTTGGCGCCTTCGTAGAGCTGGGTGATGCGCGCATCGCGCACCAGTTGCTCCACGCCATGCTCGCGGATGAAGCCGTGGCCGCCATAGGTCTGCACCGCGAGGTTGGCGCTCTCGGAGCCCATGTCGGTGAAGTAGGCCTTCACGATCGGCGTCAGCAGCTGCAGCAGGTCGTCGGCCGTCTCGCGCGCCTCGGCGTTGTCGCTGTGATGGGCCTTGTCGATCAGCGAGCCCACCCAGTAGGCCAGCGCCCGCGCGCCCTCGGCAAACGACTTCTGGATCAAGAGCATGCGCCGTACGTCGGGATGCACGATGATCGGATCGGCCGGACCCTTGTCGTTCTTGGGGCCGGTCAGCGAGCGGCCCTGCAGGCGGTCCTTGGCGTAGGCCGCCGCGCTCTGGTAGGCGGTCTCGGCGATGCCCAGGCCCTGTATGCCCACGCCCAGGCGCGCGGCGTTCATCATCACGAACATGGCGTTGAGGCCCTTGTTGGCCTCGCCCACCATCCAGCCCTTGGCGCCATCGAAATTCATGACGCAGGTCGCCGAGGCCTTGATGCCCATCTTGTGCTCGATGGCGCCGCAGCGCACGCCGTTGGCGGCACCGGGCTTGCCGTCGGCCGCCGGCAGGAACTTCGGCACAATGAACAGCGAGATGCCCTTGGTGCCGCCCGGTGCGTCCGGCAGCCGCGCCAGGCAGAGATGGATGATATTTTCGGTCAGGTCATGCTCGCCCGCCGAGATGAAGATCTTGGTGCCGGTGATGGCGTAGCTGCCGTCGGCCTGCGGTTCGGCGCGCGTGCGCAGCATCCCGAGATCGGTGCCGCAGTGGGGCTCGGTGAGGCACATCGTGCCCGACCACGTGCCCTCGCCCAGCTTGGGCAGGTAGAGCTGCTGCAGCTCCGGCTTGCCGTGCGCGTGCAGCGCCTCGTAGGCGCCGTGCGAGAGGCCGGGATACATGCCAAACGACAGGTTGGCCGAGGTGATCATCTCCTGCACGACGAAGCCCAGCGTCGCCGGCAACCCCTGCCCACCGAACTTGGGGTCGGTGGTGATGTTGGTCCAGCCGCCGTCGATGAACTGCTTGTAGGCTTCCTTGAAACCCTTGGGCGTGCGCACCACGCCGTTCTCGTAGGTGCAGCCTTCCTCGTCACCCGAGCGGTTGAGCGGGAACAGGACGTTCTCGCACAGCTTGGCCGCCTCCTCGAGGATGGCATCGATCAGATCGGGCGTGACCTCGCCGAACGGCGGCAGGGCCGTGATCTCCTTGAAGTCGATCACCTCGCGCAGCACGAAACGCATGTCTTTCAGCGGCGCTTTGTAGGTGGCCATGGCGGGGTCCCCCTTTTTCAGACGACAGAAGACAGAAGTCAGGAGACGAAAAGAGCAGAGAACTCAGTCAGTCTCCTGGCTTTTATCATCCATTCTCTGAATCTACCCCCTTCTCCCGCAGGAATTCCATGGCGTGGGTCTCGACCTCGCGGAATTCGGCGAGCTGCGTGCGCAGGTCGCGCATCCGCTTCTCCAGTTCGGCGATATGTTCCCGGCTCTTGCGCAGCACACCTTTGATCTGCTGCACGCCGGAGCGGTCGGAGTGGTAGAGGTCGAGCAACTCCCTGATCTCGCCCAGGCTGAAGCCCAGCCGCTTGCCGCGCAGAATCCAGCCCAGCCGGGCCCGGTCACCGGCGCTGTAGATACGGCTGGTGCCCTGGCGCGCCGGCGCGATCAGGCCTTCGTCCTCGTAAAAACGAATGGCGCGCGGCGTGACACCGAACTCCTTCGCGAGCTCCGCGATGGTCCAGGTGTGCGCCGGCGTCTTCGCCGCGCTCCGATCAGCGTCGAAGGAGGCCTGAGTCATGGCAGTTGTATAGTTGACGTTTACGTAAACGTCAATGAAGCGGGAATTGCCGATGGGCTAGTAAAAGAATCTTTTCGACACCCTGCAACCTCGACCTGCGGGGCACGTTGGTTATACGGCGGGATTGCTCCCGCCGATTGTTCCCCATGACGACACACTGGCCCCGCCGATCGGCGGGGCCTTTTTTCTCGGTATGACGCGCGCATCGCTTGCCTTGGTTTTGCCGCGTGCTCTTACCATCTGACGACGCATGACTGACGAGCCCGGCCGCAACACCACGCTGCCCGTCCCGTACTGGATGCGGCCTGATCCGCCACCGCGGCGCCCCTGGCGCAAGGTCGGGATGGCGCTGGCCGTCATGGGATGCATGGCGTTATCGGTATTGGGCGGCCTGCTGCCGATCCTGCCCGGCTGGATCTTCTTCGTGCTGGGCCTTTATCTGCTGGCGACCGAATTCCAGACCGGCCGGCGCTGGGTCACCGCGGCGCGCCGACGTTGGCCGTGGATGTCGGACTGGATCACACGGGCGCGCAACCATCGCTGGGCACCGCGGCATCTGCAGGAATTCGACGACCTCACCAACCCGCAACGACAATAGGCGCGAAAACCCTCACGTCGGATCGGATGGCGCTGCAGCCTGCGCCGTCGGGCTCGGGAACTGCACCAGCACCCGGGTGCCGCCCTCGGGCCGCCGGACGATCGTCGCCTCACCATCAAGCTGTGCCGACAGGCCGCGCAGCAGCGTGAAGCCCAGCCCGCCACGATCGGCCGACGACTCCGGGGCCGGCTGAAGGCTGATCCCGTTGTCGTCGATCGACAATTCGAACCGTCCCTGTGCGTCCGTGGCCGCGATCGTGATGCGCGGATCGGCGATCCCGCCAAAGGCATGCGTCAAGGCGTTGGAGACGGCTTCAGTCACGATCAGGCCGATGGGAATGGCGACATCCGGTCCGACCGCCATGACCGGTGCGCTCACGCTGAACCGCACGTCGACACTGTTGCCGACAGACAGGTGCCGGACCAGATCGTTCAGGTAGGCCTGAAAGTCGACCTGGGCCCAGTCGGTACGCTCGTAAAGATGCCGATGCAGGATCGACATGGTCAGCACGCGGTTCTGCGCCCCGGCGAAGACACGCCGGATGCGCGGGCTGCGGATCCGATCGGCCTGCAGGCTGAGCAGGCTCGAAATCATCTGCAGGTTGTTCTTCACCCGATGATGCAGCTCGCGCAGCAGGTGATTGCGCTGGTCGACGTCGGCCTGCAGCGCCTGCGCAAGGGCCTGCGTCGTGGCCGCCTCGTGCGCTTCGCGGTCGCGACACCATCGATCGATGAGGTACCAGAACAGCGCCAATGCGGCGACGAAGACAGCCAAGGCGAGAACCACGGCAAGGCCGGGCTGCAGGCCGACGGCGTCGGCGCGGATCGCCAGCAGCGCCAACACCAGCGCCGGCGTGAGCGCCGCGACGACCAGCAGGAACAGCCTGAGCCGCAGCGGCGGCGGTTTCATGGCGCTGCCGGCCCGTCTCTCAGATCGCCACGATGTTGAGCGCCTGGGCCATCGCCGTCTTCAGGAGGTCCGGATCGAACGGCTTGGTGATGACAAAGGCAGGCTCGATCCCCTCGCCCGTCAGCAGGCGCTCGGGAAATCCGGTCACGAAGATGATCGGCACCGACATGGATTGCAGGATCTGGCGTACCGCCGCCATGCCGTTGTCGTGACCTTTGAGCTGGATATCGGCGATCACCAGATCGGGCGTATGCTTCTGCGCCAGCTCGACGGCGGCGTTCTCGGTGGCCGCGATGCCCACGACCTGGTGCCCGGCATCGCGCACGATCTTGGCGACGTCGAGCGCAATCACCGCTTCGTCCTCGATCACCAGCACGCGGACCGACGCGACGCGCCGCAGTTCGTCGCGTGCGGCGCGCAGTGCCTGCTCGGCCTCATCGTCGGCAATGCCCAGGATGCGGGCGGAATCCTCGACCGTGAAGCCCTCCAGCACCGTCAGCAGCAACACCTTGCGCTGCCGGTCCGGGATCTCGCCGATCTGTGCCCTCAGCCGCTCCGGCGCCGTGCCGGCGTCGTCGGCACCACCCGAGCGGTCGAGTGCACCGAACGGCCGTTGCAGCCTGTGGAAGAGCGCGAAGATGTCGACCTTCGAGCTGGCGCTGTCCTGCATCAGTTCGGGCTGCTGCAACAACACTTCGACGCAGAGGCGAACCCACTGATCGCCTTGATTCTGGCTGCCGGTGAGTGCACGGGCATATCGCCGCAAGAAGGGCAGCGTGGCCAGCAATTGCTCAGATAAACCATTTGCGGCGTTGGACACCTGATCCCCCAGCATGAGCAGGCTAATCGGCAGCAATGCTGCCATGGTTGGTTGACCCGGCCGGCGCCAAACGGATGTTCCCTGACGGCGTCACATCCACAATGGTTTCGTAGCGGCGCTCAAGTCTTCCTGTCAACAACGCGCACGGCAAAGCTCCCGTTCCCGGGTGTACGCAGTTTCGCTGCCAATACTGCGCCTGGGCAGACACACCCGTCATCCCTCACTGCGCTCGGGATGGCAGTCACCCTCCACCAATAGCCGGTACTAGAGCGATCGCGCGATCTGGCTGCGCACGCGGCGGACCGCCGTTTCGTTGCGCCGGTAGAACGTCCACTGCTTGATGCGCTTGGACACCACCAGATCGGCCTGCGCCAGGACCTGAAGATGTCCGGTGGCTGTCGGCTGGGCCACGCCAAGCTTGCGCGCGATCAGCACGACACAGACACCGTCGCGCACCAGATCACCGTCGACCTGCGGCGGAAAATGCGCCGTGGGCTCCTTCAGCCATTCAAGGATCTGAAGCCGTTTCTCGCTGGCGAGCGCTCGCAGCAGTTTTGCCATAGACATATAGGAATTTTCCTATATTCCTTGGCGCCTGGCAACGCCATTCGCAAGGGAGCCTGCCATGCCGCACGCGGCGATCACCCAGCATGACATCGAGGAAACCGAAGGGCTGATCCGACCCTACATCCGCCAGACGCCGCTCGTGCGCATGGCTGGCGCCGATGTCGGTATCGGCGCCAGGTCGCTGGTTCTGAAACTCGAGTTCCTTCAGCATGCGGGCTCGTTCAAGCCGCGCGGCGCTTTCACCCACATGCTGGGCCGCGATGTTCCGGCAGCGGGTGTCGTCGCCGCGTCGGGCGGCAACCATGGCGCCGCGGTCGCCTATGCCGCCATGAAACTCGGCATCCGGGCGCGCATCTTCGTTCCCACGGTCGCGTCGGCGGCCAAGATCGAGCAGATCCGCAGCTACGGCGCGGAGCTGACGGTCACCGGTGAGCGCTATGCCGATGCATTGGCCGCCAGCGAACGGTGCATCGAGGAGACGGGCGCGCTCGCCATTCACGCCTTCGACCACGTCGCCACATTGAAAGGCCAGGGGACCGTCGGGCTTGAACTCGATCGGCAGGCAGCGGACATCGACACGCTGCTGGTTGCGGTCGGCGGCGGCGGGCTGATCGGCGGCATCGCGGCCTGGTACCGAGGCCGGGTCAAGCTGATCGGTGTCGAGCCTGGCGCGGCGCCCACGCTGACCCGCGCGCTGGCGCATGGCGGTCCCGTCGATGCCGAAGCCGGCGGCATTGCCGCCGACTCGCTGGCACCGCGGCGCGTCGGCCAGCTCGTCTATCCGCTGGCGGCGCAGTATGTCGCCCAGACCATCCTGGTCGATGACGATGCGATCGTGCGGGCGCAGCGAACGCTGTGGCGCGCCTTGCGTGTCGTCACCGAGCCAGGCGGTGCCGCAGCCTTCGCCGCGCTGGAGTCGGGCGCCTACGTGCCCGGTCCAACGGAACGGGTCGGCGTCCTGCTCTGCGGGGCCAACACCAACGCCGTCGATTTCGAGCTGCGCCGCGCCGCTTGACGGGCCGCGCTTGCGAAATTCTGAACGAAGCGTCACCATCCGGCCAACGCAAAGATGCGCGGGGGGATCATGGCCGGCACCGAGTACGACTACGTCATCGTGGGGGCTGGCTCGGCCGGCTGCACGCTCGCCTATCGGCTGGGCGCCGACCCGTCGGTGAAGGTCCTGGTGCTGGAAGCCGGCAAGCCTGACTCCCACCCCTTCATCCACATGCCCGCCGGCGTGGTGAACATGGCCGGCAAGGGCCTGTTCGACTGGGGCTACTGGACCGAGCCTCAGATCCATTGCAACGGCCGCAAGATGTACTGGCCGCGCGGCAAGACGCTGGGCGGCTCATCCTCGATCAACGCCATGCTCTATGTTCGCGGCCACGCCTGGGACTACGACCATTGGCGGCAGCTGGGCAATGCCGGCTGGAGCTATGCCGACGTGCTGCCCTACTTCATCAAGGCGCAGCACAATGAGCGCGGCGCGTCGGAATTTCATGGCGTCGGTGGACCACTGAACGTGGCCGATCAGATATCGCCGGCGTCGATCAACACCGCCTTCGTCGATGCCTGTCTGCAGGCCGGCCACAAGCGCGCCACCGACTTCAACGGCCCGACGCAGGACGGCATCGGCTTCTACCAGGTGACGCAGAAGGGCGGCAAACGCTGGAGCACCGCGCAGGCCTATCTGCGTCCGGCGCTGGCGCGCGGCAACGTCACGGTGCTGACCCAGGCCCGCACCACCCGGGTCGTGATCGAGAACGGGCGCGCCACGGCCGTCGCCTATCGCAAGGACGGCCAGGATGCGATCGCCCGCGCCGCGCGCGAGGTCGTGCTGGCGGGCGGCGCCATCAACTCGCCGCAGCTGCTGATGCTGTCCGGTGTCGGCCCCGCCGACCACCTCAGGACGCATGGCATAGCCGTCGCCGCCGACGTGCCGGGCGTCGGCGGCAACCTGCAGGATCATCTCGATGCCGCCACGCTCTATTTCTGCAACACGCGCGATACCTACGACACCGCCAACAAGCTGGTGACGCTCGCCAAGTACGTGTTCTCCAAGTCCGGCCCCGGCACGTCCTGCATCGCCGAGAGCGGCGGCTTCCTGCGCACCGGCGCTGGCCTGGCGGCGCCCGACATCCAGCTGCACTTCATCCCCGCCTTCGTCATCGATCACGGCCGCACCCGGATGAAGCGCAACGGCATGACCCTGCATGTCTGCCTGCTGCGACCGCAGAGTCGCGGCACCATCCGGCTGAAGAGCGCCGATCCCCTGGCTGATGCCGCCATCGACGCCAACTATCTCGCCGACACCAAGGATCTCGACGTGCTGGTGAAGGGCACCCGCATGGCGCGCGAGATCTTCGCCCAGGCGGCGATGACGCCCTATCGCGGCGACGAGTTGGAACCAGGTGCCGCCAAGGTGTCCGATGCCGACCTCGCCGCCTGGGTACGCGCCCGCTGCGAGACCATCTACCACCCGGTCGGCAGCTGCAAGATGGGGCCGGCATCCGATGCCATGGCCGTCGTCGACAACGAGCTGCGGGTGCGTGGCGTCGCCGGCCTGCGCGTGGTCGACGCCTCGATCATGCCCACCCTGGTGGGCGGCAATACCAACGCGCCCACCATCATGATCGCCGAGCGCGCCGCCGACCTGATGCTGGGCGCGGCGGTGCCAGCGCGGGCCGCAGCGTGATGGCCACGACAGCACCAACCCGCAGCGCCGTCAGGGTCCTGCGCATCGCAGCCATCCTCGACGTGGCCCTGGGCGTTGGGATGGCGCTTCTCGGCGAGACGGTCGCCCCGCTGGGCGATATCGTGCCGGGCCTGCGGCTATGGTGGATCGTGGGCGCGGCGCTCGCGATGGGCGGCGTCACGCTGCTGGTCTACACCGCTGTGCTGGGTCGTCGGCGCAGCACCGATACCGACGGCACCGACGTCGTGCGACGCGACTGATCGACAGCACGTTGTGGGCTTTGGGGGATCACGATGTCATGGATGCAGACACGGCTGGCGGCCGGGCTGGTTGCGGCGAACCTTGCCCTGGCCGGCTGCTACGAGACCGATCAGGGTGTGCTGACTCAAGGCGCCGAGGTCACGGTTTCGCCGGGCACCTATCGCTGCCGATCGGAACGGGATCGTGAGGTGTCGATCGCGACGATATCGGCCCCAGCCCTGCTCAAGGCCAATGATGTGGTCTATGTCGCCACCCTCGACAAGAACCGCTATGTCGTGCGCATCGTACCCCTGTCCGACGGCTTGCTCCTGCTCGAGGGGCGCGACGAATCCCGCCGCGCCTATCCCGTGTTCGCGCGCCGCAGGGGCACCAGCGAGGACTACGACCTGCTGGTGACCGCGCCGGCGGCTCGCGACCGGCTTGCGGCGCTCGCCGCCACGCATGGCGTCAAGATCGCGTTTCCGCCCTACGGCCCGCCACGCATTAGCGGCACACCCGACCGCCAGCGCGCCTTCCTCATGGCGCACACGCCCGCCGAGCTACAGCGCACCGCGATCTGCCGCCGGACGCGTTGACGATTGCAGTCGCCGCGCTTTTCGGCGACGGCGCAAGCGCATCTCGATTTTGTAGAAGCGGTTGTCATCCCGAGCGCAGCAGGCAGCCTACTCGGTCCGCTGCGTGTCCCCGGCAGCCCGTCGCTGGGCCTGGTCGTACTTTACCAACGCCGGCGCGGCCTGCTGCCGCAAGGTCGCGAGTTGCTCCGCCGTCAGATAGCCGGTCTCCGGCAGGCTCTGCTTTTTCTGCCATGCCGCGATCATGCCCCGCGTGCGTGGGCCGAAATAGCCGGTCACACCGCCGATGTCGTGGCCCAGGGAATTGAGTGCGACCTGCACGCGCCGGCGCTCCTGCTCGGACAGACGCAGCGCAGCCTCGGCGATTTCCGGCGACTGCGTTTCCTCCTCGTTCTTGCGCGGTGCGGCCTCAGGCTTCGCCTGTGCGTCAGCCACCTGCTGTTGCAGCGCCGCAACCTGCACCGCCGTCAAGTAGCCGGTCTCCGGCAAGCCCTGTTTCTTCTGCCATGCCGCGATCATCGCCCGGGTGCGCGGGCCGAACGTCCCGCTGGTGCTGCGCACGTCATGACCCAGCGATGTCAGTGCCGCCTGCACGCGCTTGCGGTCCTGGTCGGACAAACGCAACGCGGCCTCCGCGGCTTCCGCTTCCTGCCTGGCTTCGGCGTCCGACTTCGGCTTGGCTTCTGCCGCCCGGCGCGCTTCGGCTTCAGCCTGTTGCCGGGCTTCGTCGGCTGCCTGGCGCCTGGCAGTTTCCTCGGCCGCGGCCCGCGCCTCCGCCTCGGCCTTCTCGCGTGCCTCGGCGTCGGCTTTAGCCTTCCGCTCGGCTGCCCGCTGTGCCTCTTCTTCGCGCCAGCGTGCTGCCGCTGCCTGCTCCGCCGCGGCCTTTTCTTCGACGGCCTTGCGCTCTGCGGCCTCGGCCGAAGCCCTCTCCTGGGCCACGCGTCGAGCCTCGGCCTCGGCAGCGGCTTTCTTGTCGGCGGCCGCGCGCGCGGCCGCCTCTTCCTGCGCCTTGCGCTCGGCTTCCTCGGCCTGGCGCCGGGCCGCGATCTCGGCGGCCTGCTTTTCCGCCGCGGCTTTTCGTGCCAGCTCCTCGCCCTCAGACGGACGCGCGGATTCAGCGGGCGTCTTCGGACGCGCCGTCGACACACGATCGGCCTGCCGCTCCGCCAGGACCGTGGCGCGGTGCTGCGCTTCCTCCGCCGTCTCGGCCGGGGGAATGATCAGCATCACAATGCCGGCGATCACCGAGGCAGCCGCGCCGACCATCGCCGTCACCGATGGCGCCCACGGATGTCGCGTGGTGGAGTCCGTGTCCCGTGCCGCGGATCGACCCTGTTGTGGCGGTGGAGGCGACGGCGCCGGAGCAGGCGATGCCGCCTCGGCCGGCGGCGCCTCGTCGACAGGCACGCGGCGTACGGCGGCGACTGGCTGCGGCCGCCCGGCCTCCGGCGGCGGCGAGCCGCCCTCTGTCACGGTCCGGCCATAGCCGCGATAATATCCCTGCTCGCCCAGAAGGTGACGGGGCATGCGGGTCATCACCGTCATCAGCACACCGGGCTGGCGCCGTGGCAGCCGCGCCAATGCCTCGGCCAGCATCGCCCTGGATATGCGCTCCCATCCGACGGCGAACAGGATGGCGTCGCTGTACGCCGAGAGCGCGATGGGATCGGCCACGCGCAGGACCGGCGGGCTGTCCATGATGATGATGTCGTAGTCCCGGCGCGCCCGAGCCAACAGGTCCCGGAACGCCGGCGCTTCCAGCACAGCGAGCGGACTGTTCGCACTGCCGGCCGCGAACAACCCGTGCAGGCCCGTCTGTGGGTCCACGCACACGGCGTCCTCGAACGTGTTTTCTCCGGCAAGCACCGATTCGAGGCTCCTGCCGAGCCGCCAACCGAGCATTGATGCCAATCGCGGGCGATAGAGATCGGCCTCGATGAGCAGCACGCGCAATCCGTCGACCGCACAGACGCTGGCCAACGAAGCGGCGATCGTGCTCTTGCCGTCGCCACGCTCGGCCGACGTGACGAGAACCACGGTGGCGTCATCGGGTTGCGACAGGTTGCGCAGCGCCATCCGCATGCCACGCAACGTGTCGGCAATGCCGGTCTCGCGCGCCTCGAGGATGCCGACCGCCATGCCGGGCTGCGCCCATTGGCGCGAGAAGGGCAGCGTGCCGATGTTCGTGGTGCCGCTTGCCAACGCCAGCGCCTGTGGGGATCCGATCCGGCCGCGCAGTATCTGTCGTCCGGCGACAACGGCTCCCGTCGCCAGCAAACCGACGATCGCGCCCAGCAGGGCGATCATCGGAACACCCGGGCCATCGGGCCGGACTGCCGGTTTTGCCGGCGAAACGATCCGCACCGTCCCGGTTTGGCTTGACGATATCCTGGTCTGCTCGATGCGCGCGAGGAACGCGTAGTAAGCCAGCGCCCGGGCGTCGCGCTCGCGCTGCAGCTGCTCCAGCATGGCGCGCGCGGCCGCCCCTGCCGGACCGTCGACCACGCTGTTTTCCGCACGGAAGGCCTGCACCTTCCGGTCGGCGTCGTCGAGGGCCGCCTGCAACGCCGCGAGACGTTCG
>DATEIF010000424.1:0-5352 GCA_035279205.1 Vineibacter sp. | reverse complement strand
GACCGCTGGAAGAAGCTGGACTACGGCCATCTCGTGCGGCGCGACGACAATTGCTGGGGTGCCTCGAAGACCGAGATCGAGTACGCGAACTCCGATACCTTCCACCTGACCAACTGCACGCCTCAGCACGAGACCTTCAACCGCGACAAGTTCGGTTTCCACGGCCTGTGGGGACGCCTCGAGAATCACATCAGCAGCCAGGCGACAGGAGACCGTGCACTCGCACGGCTCAGCATCTTCGCCGGTCCCATCTTCAGTAACAGGGACCTGAAGCTGGAGGACGAGGAGGCCGGCAACGTCTACGTGCCGCTCGCTTTCTGGAAGGTGGTGATTACGCCGACACAGCGTGGCGGATTGCGCGCCTTTGGCTTCATCACCAGCCAGAAGCAGGACCTCCAGGAGGAACCGCCCTTCGAGGAGTTCACGCCGGAAGGCTTCACCGACGAACAGGCCACCCTCGCGGAGATCGAGCGGAGGACCATCGTCCGCTTCAGCGACGCGTTGAAGGACGTTGACGCGATGCGCAGTCAGCCCGACGGCCATGAGCTGATGACGATCGGCAGCGAGAACGAGATCTGGCTCGGCCGCCGATAGTGGAAGCGGTCGTCATCCCGAGCGCAGCGAGGGGAACTCCATTTCCAGGAGATCCCTCGCTGCGCTCGCGATGACAGTGTGATCTTCGCCTCACGCACGATGGGCCCTTCGTCCGATTTCACGGCGTCGTGATGGACGACGATGCCGCCGGCGGCGGTCCATCGCTTGATGTGCCAGCTCAGGCGCGGCCAGGAGAGGAAGCGGAGCATGCGGAAGGCGTTGATCGCCGGCGCCATGGGCGTGGCGATATCGGGCGTACTCATCAGCAGCGTGGTCGTGGCACAAGGCGATCCGATCGCATCGCGCAAGGACAATCGCAAGCAGGCCGAGGCCCAGATGAGGGCGATCAAGCGCATCATCGGCAGCAAGGGACCGGCCGATGGCGTGATGCCGGCAGCGGCAAAGCTCAAGGAATTGTCGGCAGCGTTTGCGACCCTCTTCCCGGTCGGCTCGGACAAGGGCGACACGAACGCGCTGCCGGTGGTATGGACCGACATGCCGGGGTTCGCGGCCGCCAACAAGGCGGAAGGGACCGCCATCGACGCACTGCTCGCCGCGGCGGCCACTGGCGACATGACCAGGACTGCCGAAGCCTTCGGCAGCGCCGCCAAGGCCTGCGGCGCCTGCCACGACAAGTTCCGTGCCAAATAATCAGCTACCAGGAAGCGGTGCTCACGCCGGTCCCGCGGCTCGTTTGCTGGCCTGATCGTAGTGGTGCTGCGCCCGCTCGGCGGCGTCCAGCGCACGATCCCGTACCGCGCGCGCCCTCTGATCGAGATAGAACAACCCACCGGCGAGAAGGACGTAGAGCGTGCCGAGAACCCCGTAGCTCCACGGTTCGAGGTGATGGCGAAACACGACGACGATGAAGGGTACGATAAAAAAGTGGATTGCCAGCTTGATCCATGCCCCCTGGTCGTAGGCCCGCACCGCCGCCTGGCCGGTGCGATGCGCCGCCTCGGCGTCGCGTTTCAGTCCTTCCAGATCGATCATCGGGATATTTTCCCCCTGCGGCACTGTCTCGCATGATCACGCCGCACTCAATGGGCAACGAGCGGCGTGGCGATCGCGGGAAGCGCTGACGTTGGCGCACGGTAGAGTAAACGGATCGCGCGGCTCCTGCCGCGCTCTTCGGTTTTCAGCAGTAAACATGAGCGCGCCAGGAGGCGCGCGGTCCGGTACGAACCGCCGTGCGGGCGCTGGACCACGGGCCGGGCCCGCCCCATACTGGCCGCCTTCCTGGCGGGACGAGCGTGCGCATGACGGCTCCTACATCGCGTCTTCTCTCCGGCACCGACCTGCGGGCGCTGTCGGCACGTTCGGATGCCCAGGGTGCCTGGCAGATCGGCCTGCACCTGGCGCTGCTGGTGGGCAGCGCGTGGCTGGTGGCGCTGGCGTCGGGCTGGATGCTCGTGCCGGCGATGCTGCTGCTGGGCATCGCGCAGGTGACGCTGTTCGCGCCGTTGCACGAGACGATGCATCTCACGGCCTTCGCCAACCGGCGTGCCAACGCCGTGGTCGGCTGGCTGGTGGGCTGCCCGTCCCTGCTCAACTGGCACTTCTACGGCGCCTTCCATCTGGCGCATCATCGCTTCACCCAGGATCCCGATCGCGATCCCGAGATGACGCCGCCGCCGCCCAGCGGGCTGGCGAGCTACCTCGCGCGCATCGCGGCGCTGAACTATTGGCGGGCGCGCTTCACGCTGATCGTCGACGCCTGGCGCGGCGATCTCTCAGCCTACCCCTTCATCGCCAACCACGCGCGGGCGCGCATTGTCGCCAGCACGCGGCTGATGACCCTGTTCGTCGTCGCGCTGGCCTTGGGCTCGGCGGTGCTGATCGCCTGGTGGGTGCCGCTGGTTTTCTGGATCGGACCGCAGCTTCTGGCACAGCCGCTGCTGCGGCTCTATCTGCTGACCGAGCATACCGACTGCAGCGAGACCGACGACGGCCTCACCAACACCCGCACCACGCTGACCAATCCGCTGGTGCGGCTGCTGATGTGGAACATGGGCTATCACACCGAGCACCACCTCTATCCGTCGATCCCCTTCCACCGCCTCGCCGACGCCCACCGGGCGCTGCGCGACCGGCTGGGCGTGATCCAGCACGGCTACGCGCGCTGGCATTGGAGCTACCTGAAGGGCCTGCTGCGCGCAGGGTGACGTAAATCTTCTGGGAGCGCGGGCGTCTCGCCCGCATCAGGCGAAAGCGTTGCTTTCGCGTGACATGAGCGGGCCAGAGGCCCGCGCTCCCAGAAGCATGAGTGCTAGCGGCCGGTCAGCACCGCTGCCGCGGGTGACGGCGCGCCATCGCCCTCGACCACCAGGATCCCGGTCTTGGCATCGCCGCCCTGTTTCGCGCCGGCGCCGATGTCGCGCAGCGGGCCGATGGCGGCCACCGTGCCCATGCCCTTGGCGTTGGTCTTCAGCGCCGCCACGGGCGCGTCATGGCCCTCCAGGAAGACGCGATAGATCGTGTCGGGCTTCAATCCGAACACGTTCGTCTCCAGCATGTCGACAAGGCCCAGGTTGCGGGCCACGACGAAGCCACGTTCATTGCCGCTGGCCGGCTTCAGCGCAATGTTGACGCTCGGCGGTGATTGCGGCCGCGGCACCAGGTTGGCGCGACCATCACCCTGCGCGACGGCGTCGGGCACGTAGACCAGCGCCTGCGGTGCCTGGCCGATGGGAACATGGGCGACCACATCGTTGCTCGCGGTGTCGATGACATCGACAGCATCGCCGTTCTCCAGTCCGACATACACCCGGCTGCCGTCGCCCGATGCCCAGATCCCGTGCGGCAGCGCGCCGACCGGGACCGTCTTCACCAGCTGCGCCGCGGCATCCGTCGTGAAGATCTTGACCGCGTTCTCGCCGCCGACGGTGACGTAGGCCAGGGTCCTACCGCCGCTCCGGGCGAACGCCAGGTGGTTGGTGATGAAGCCGGTGTCGATCACGCCCTTCACCTCGAGCGTGGTCGTATCGATGCGCGTGACCTTGCCGACGTCCTTGTGGGTCGACCACACCTCCTTGCCGTCCGGCGTGATCTGGATGAAGGGCGAGAACGGCGACACCACGGTGATCTTCTTGATCACCTTGCGCTGGGCGACGTCGATGACCTCGACCACCGGGTTGAAGCTGTTGGCGAGGAAGGCGCGCTTGCCGTCCTTGGAGAAGATCACCATGCCGGGGCCGCTGGTGGTCTTGATGCGGGTCTTCTCCTTGAACGTCACGGGATCGATGACCGCGAGATAATCCTCGCCGCGCACGACGATCCACGCTTCCTTGCCGTCGGGCGTGAAGAAGCCCTCGTGCGGGTTGCGGCCGACATAGGCGATGCCCTTCACCGTGTTGGTCGCGGTGTCGATGAAGGCGGCCGAGTTGGTGACCGTCGAGATGGCGATCAGCGTCTTGTGATCGGGCGAAAAGCCGAGGCCGTGCACATTGACCTGACCCTTGTAGAGCGGGCTCAACACGTCGGGTCGTGGATTGCCGAGCTGGATCTGGCCCAGCAGCGTGTTGCTGGTCGGATCGATCACCGAGACGGTGTTGCTGTTCTGGTCGGCGGTGTAGACGCGGTCCTGTGCCGCGGGCATCGCGACGGCGGCGGTGCTGAGCCCCATGGCGGCCAGCATCAACGGAAAGCCTTTCATACGCGTATCTCCTACTTGGTCGCCGGGGGGTTGGGCGCGCTGGCGCTGAGCATGTTGCGCATCAGCGCGATCTCGTACTGCTGCTCCGTGATGATCGACTGCGCCAGATTGCGGATGCGCGGATCCTGGGTGTGCAACAGCACGATCTTCGCCATGTCGACGGCACCCTGGTGGTGCGGGATCATCATGGCGAGAAAATCGCGGTCGGGATCGCCGGTCGGGCGGGCGGCCGCCATGTCGGCATGCATGCGATCCATGGCCTGCGTCATCAATGTGGCGAACGGCACCTCGGTGCTAATCACCAGCGGCGGCACGCTTGCGTGCTGGTGATCGGCATGCCGGTCCTGCGCCACGGCGGCGCCGGCAATGCCGAGCACGAAGCCCAACGCCAGATTCTGGAAAAATTGCACGGCCCTCTTCCTCTTGATGTGATGCGATGGAATGCGGGAGACGCCGGGCGCCGCGGGCTATTCCGGGCTACAGGTCAAGTCGCCGTGATGATCTCGTGATCGCCTTTCCACACGCCGGCGGAATAAACGGCCGGGTTCGGCGTCTCCTTGCCCGTCGTCACGATCAAACCCGGGAGATGTTCCGTGAAAAAATCCGCCCTTGCCTCTGCCTGCGCCGTCGCCGCCCTGCTTATGGCCGGCCCGGCGCTGGCCGGCCCGGCCGCCGACAAGGCCAAGGCCCATATCGATGCGATCGCCAAGGGCGATGTCGGCGCGATCATGGCGGCCTACACCGCGACGGCGACCCTGCACTGGGTCGGCGGTCCGCTGGACGGCACGTATGCCGGCGCCGACAAGCTCAAGGAACTGTGGGGCAAGTTCGGCAAGGCTCAGGGCGCGCTGAAGGCGACCGTGACCAACCTCGCCGAGAGCGCCAACCCCAAGGGTGCGACCGTGACCGCCAATGTGGTCTTCGCCGGCCAGAGCACGGTCAAGGTGCGCTATGTGATGTTCTTCCGCGGCGACCAGCTGGTCGACGAGATCTGGCAGGTCGACCCGAACCTCGCGAACTGAGCATGAGCGAACCTGGGAGCGCGGGCCTCTGGCCCGCATTGGCGCGCAGCGCCAACCGCGGCAGTCTCTGCCGCTTGGCTT
>DATEIF010000423.1:0-2402 GCA_035279205.1 Vineibacter sp. | reverse complement strand
CTTCATCGCCTCCTCGACGTCGATCACCCAGGGCAGCACCTCATAATCGACCTCGATCAGCTTGCAGGCCTCGGCCGCGATCTTCTCCGACATCGCGGCCACGGCCGCGACCGGATGGCCGGCGAACAGTGCCTTCTCGCGCGCCATGACATTGCGGCACATCCAGCGCATGTCCTGGATGCCCAGCATCACCGACTTGTCGATCGGGAAGTCGACGATGTCCTTGGCGGTCATCACCGCCTTCACGCCCGGCAGCTTCTCGGCCTTCGAGGTGTCGATCGAGCGGATGCGCGCGTGCGGATGCGGACTGCGCAACACCTTGCCCCAGATCATGCCGGGCATGGTCGTGTCGGCGGCATAGGCCGCGCGGCCGGTGACCTTCTCCGCGCCGTCGGGCCGGACGGTGCGCTGGCCAATCCACTTGTTGTCGGAGCGTTCTGAAACCGGAGCGTTCATCGTACTGCCTCCCTCATATCCTTGGCCGTTTCCATCACCGCGCGCACGATCTTGTCGTAGCCCGTACAACGGCAGAGATTGCCGGCCAGCCAGAAGCGGACCTCATGCTCGGTCGGGTCGGGATTCCTGTCGAGCAGCGACTTGGCTGCCATCAGCACGCCTGGCGTGCAGATGCCGCATTGCAGGGCCGCCATCTCGAGAAACTTTTGTTGCAACGGATGCAGCCGGTCGCTGGTGGCCATGCCTTCGATCGTGTTGATGCTCTTGCCCTCGGCTTCGGGCGCCAGCACCAGGCAGGAACAGACGAGCCGGCCATCGACCGTGACGCTGCACGCGCCGCAGTCGCCCGAGGCGCAGCCTTCCTTGCTGCCGGTGAGGCCGAGCGGCCCGCGCAGCACGTCGAGCAGACTCTGCTCGGCATCGCACAGGAACTCGTGCGGCTCGCCGTTGATGGTCGTTGAAACATGCAGTTTGGCCATGGTCAGCTTCTCCCGGCGCGCTCGGCGGCGATGGTGGCGGCGCGCTTCAGGAGCACGCCCGCGATTTGGGTGCGGTAGGCGATGGTGCCGCGCTTGTCGTCGATCGGCTTGCAGGCCGCGCGACAGGCGTTGGCGGCCTTGTCGAGCGCCGCGGCATCGAGCTTCGAGCCGATCAGGGCCTTGGCGGCGTCCTCGACCAGCAGGACGGTTGGCGCCACCGCCCCCAGCCCGACGCGGGCCGCGGTGCAGGTGCCTTTGTCCAGCGTCAGGCTGACGCCGCAGCCGACCACGGCGATATCCATCTCAGTGCGCGGGATCATGCGCAAATAGGCGTCGCCCGAGCCTTTGGGCCGGGGCGGCAAGGTGAAGCTCACGACGATCTCGCCCTTGGCGAGGGTCGTGCGACCCGGTCCCGCCGGAACCTTCTCGACCGCCAACTGCCGGCGGCCGTTCGGACCCTGCACGGTGACCGTGGCGGCAGCCGCCACCATCGCCGGCACGCTGTCGCCGGCCGGCGAGGCATTGCAGAGATTGCCGCCCGCCGAGGCGCGACCCTGGATCTGGGTCGAGCCGATCAGGTTCGCGGCCTCAACCACGCCAGGCCATATCGCCTTCAATTTTGCGTGCTCGCGCAGCGCCGCCCCCGACACTGCGGCGCCGATCCGGAAGCTGCCGTCGGCTCCTTGCTCGATGGCCGTCATCTCGGCGATCTTCTTGATATCGACGATCAGGCCCGGGCGAACCGCGCCCGAACGCATCTGCACCAGAAGATCGGTGCCCCCGGCCAGGATCCGGGCCGCCCCCGAGGCCGATGCGAAGACACGCACCGCCTCATCGAGCGTTCCTGGCGCCACGTATTGAACTTCCGTCATTGTCCCTTGGTCCTTTCCTGTCCCTCGTGCCGCAGTGCGGCTGATTTCTTCCGGCGGGGGACCGGTTTTGGCGGCTGGCTGTGCCGTGCAGCCCGCGCATTTCGTTGTCCCAGCGTAGGGCAACGCGTCGGCCGACAGCAAGAGCCTGCTGTTGGCCGCCGTTTTGCTCTGCGCGGTTTCTGCCCTCGGATTACTCCGCCGGTGCCGTCGCAGAGTGCGATGGCAGGCCGGCCCGCTCGCTCCGGAACACCAGCCAGGCGAACAGCAGCATGCTGGCCAGCACCGCGAGCGACCCAACCGCGGCGAAAGGCTCGCCGCTCTCATGGCCGGTATGAACGAGGCCCACGCCGACGGCCTGGACGACGGTGCCGACAATCCAGAGCCCGACCTGCGTCATTGCGGATCTGCCGCGGTCCAGCGAGGGATGCAGTCGGTAATAAATGCCGAACAGAAAGAGCGACACCCAGCCCAACAGATTGAGATGGGCGTGCGCGGGCATGGCCGAATGGTCGCCCGAGATCGCCATGATCAGCCCCCAGATCATGCCGACGATGACGAATACGACCGCTGCCTGAAAACCCACAGACGATGCCTT
>DATEIF010000422.1:0-7475 GCA_035279205.1 Vineibacter sp. | reverse complement strand
CGCCGATCGTCGTGGGGATGAGGCACACGAGCAGGGCCACCAGCACGGTCAGCGTCTGCTCGGCGCCCGAGTAGATGGCGAACGGCTGCAGCGTCACCACCGCCAGCAGGAAGATGATCGTCAAGCCGGCCAGCAGGATGTTGAGCGCGATCTCGTTCGGCGTCTTCTGCCGCTCGGCTCCCTCGACCAGGGCGATCATGCGGTCGAGGAAGGTGGCGCCCTGCTGGGCGGTCACGCGGACCTTGATCCAGTCGGAGAGAACCTTCGTACCACCAGTCACTGCCGAGCGATCGCCGCCAGCCTCGCGAATGACCGGGGCGGACTCGCCGGTGATCGCCGACTCGTCCACCGTGGCCACGCCTTCGATGATCTCGCCGTCACCCGGGATGGTGTCGCCGGCCTCGACCAGCACGACATCGCCGACCTGCAGGTCGGGTGCGCGCACCTGCTCGAACATGTCGCCGACATTCAGCAGGCGCTTGGCGATGGTCTCGGTACGGGTCCGGCGCAGCGCGTCGGCCTGCGCCTTGCCGCGCCCTTCGGCCACCGCCTCGGCGAAGTTGGCGAACAGCAGGGTGGCCCACAGCCAGATCACGATCTGCACCGTGAAGCCGATCCCCTTGGCGCCGCCGGCGATGTCGCGGATCATCAGGACCGTGGCGACCAGCGCCACGATCTCCAGGGTGAACATCACCGGATTGCGGATCTGCACCCGCGGGTCGAGCTTGCGGAAGCTCTCCACGATGGCGGGCTTGATGAGCGCGGGGTCGAACAGCGAGGCCGCGCGCGAACTGCTAGGCATAGTCAGTCTCCGTTACGTCTTCCCTGGGAGCGCGGGCCTCTGGCCCGCATCAAGGCGAAGCTTCGCTTTCGCCTGACTTGAGCGGGCGGGACGCCCGCGCTCCCAGGTCTAGAACAGCGTGCCGGCGAGCATCGCGAAGTGCTCGGCGATCGGGCCGAGCGCCAGCGCCGGGAAGTAGGTCAGGCCGCCGACGATCAGCACGACGCCGATCAAGAGGCCGATGAACAGGCCGCCATGGGTCGGGAACGTGCCCACCGACACGGCCGTCTTGCGCTTGCCGGCAAGCGAGCCGGCAACCGCCAGCATCGGCACGATCATCGCGAAGCGACCGACCGCCATCGTGATGCCGATGGTCGAGTTGTAGAACATGGTGTTGCCGGTCAGGCCGCCGAAGGCGCTGCCGTTGTTGGCGGCGCCGGAGGTGAAGGCATAGAAGATCTCCGAGAAGCCGTGCGGGCCGGCGTTGGCCGGGCCGGCGAGGCCAACCGGCAGTACCGTCGCCAGGGCGGTGAAACCCAGCACCACCAGCGGCAGGCACAGCACGGCGAGCATGGTCATCTTGACCTCGCGCGCCTCGATCTTCTTGCCGACATACTCCGGCGTGCGACCCACCATCAGGCCGGCGACGAACACCGAGATGATGGCAAACAACAGCATGCCGTAGAGGCCGGCGCCGACGCCGCCGACGATCACCTCGCCCAACAGCATGTTGACCAGGGGCACGGCGCCACCCAACGGCATGAAGCTGTCGTGCATGGCGTTGACGGCGCCGCACGAGGCCGCGGTGGTGACGACGGCGAACAGGGCCGACATGGCCGCGCCGAAGCGCACTTCCTTGCCTTCCATGTTGCCGGCCGACGGATCGACGCCCAGCGCCGTCAGCAGCGGATTGCCGCCGGCTTCGGCCCCGTAGGTGATGAAGACGCCGACCACGAACAGCACGCCCATGGCGGCGAAGATCGCCCAGCCCTGGCGCTCGTCGCCGACGCGACGGCCGAAAACGTTGGTCATCGCCGCGCCCAGCACGAAGATGCTGAGCATCTGCACCAGGTTCGACAGCGCTGTCGGGTTCTCGTAGGGGTGTGCCGAGTTGGCGTTGAAGAAACCGCCGCCGTTGGTGCCCAGCATCTTGATGGCGAGCTGCGAGGCCACCGGTCCCTGCGCGATGACCTGCTTGCCGCCTTCCAAGGTCGTGGCCTCGACATAGGCCGACAGATTCTGCGGCACGCCCTGCCAGACATGGAACAAGGTCAGCACGATGCACATCGGCAGCAGCACGTAGAGCGTGACGCGCACCAGGTCGGCCCAGAAATTGCCAATGCCCTTGGATTCGGCACGTGCAAAGCCGCGCGTCAGCGCCACGGCGAGCGCAATGCCGGTGGCGGCCGACGTGAAGTTCTGCACCGTCAGGCCGGCCATCTGCGTCAGATAGCTCATGGTGCTTTCGCCGCCGTAGTTCTGCCAGTTGGTGTTGGTGGCGAAGCTCATGGCGGTGTTGGCGGCGAGGTCCGGCGCCACGGCGCCCATGCCCTGCGGGTTGAACGGCAGCAGACCCTGCAGGCGCTGCAGCCCATAGAGCAGGGCGTACCCGAACAGATGGAAGAGCAGCATGCCGCCGCCATAGGACCACCAGGTCTGGTTCTCCGACGGGTTGACGCCGGCCAGGCGGTAGAAGCCGCGTTCCAGCGGCCGCAGCAGCGGCGACAGGAACGTGCGCTCACCTTCCAGCACGCGGTCGAGGTAGCCACCGATCGGGCGCGCCAGCGCCACGATGATGGCCATGAAAATCAGGATCTGAATCCAGCCGTTGGCAGTCATGACGGGCCTCAGAATTTCTCCGGCCGCGTCAGAGCGACGGTCAGATAAGCGAGCAGGAAGACGGTCAGCAAACCGCCCAATGCGTAATCGAGCGCCATGGCGACCTCACAACCGGCGGCACAGCGCTTCGTACGCCACCATCAGCAGCATGAAAGCGCAGCCGCCGCCCAAAAACAGAACGTCGAGCATCAAAGGAACTCCATCGCGCATCCCGGACGGGAGGCGCTGCGGCTGCATATGAGGCGCGGTGCGGGTAGGAATTCGAGGCGGCTCGACGCCGCTCGTCATAAAGAACGCATAGGAATTGCACGGCGGCGCAGGGGCCCGAATGCGGCCGGTTCCGGTTTCATAAATTTTAAGAACTCTTAATTAACGGTTTCTCCTTCGTCACCGCATCATCATTCGTGAGCGTGTCATCAGTTCTCAGGGATGGCCGCTTCACCACAAAGGCATTGCCGGTGACAGGAGATAGCCATGTCGAGCCCGTTGTCGCAGCTCAAGCCGGCCTCCGTCGTTCCGGCCAATGCGGCTATTCCCAAGTACGCGGTCTGGTTCAACCAGATCCGCGGCATCGACGGCAGCTGGCCGGCGAGCCTCAAGCTCGACCTGATGAAGATCAGCGACGAGATCAAGCTTTACGACCAGGCGTTCTCGCCCATGGCGAAGCGCAATGTCGCGATGTCCATTGTTGACCGGCTCGACGCGTTCGGGAAGGCGTGGAAGCGCGCCTATGGCATCGCCCCGCTGCCCAAGCTGCTGACCGATCTCGACGCCGCCGCCCGCAAGGAAGCGGACGCGAGCTCGGGCCACAAGTACGACTACGTCAGCTGCATCGGGTACGGCGTGAAGACCGGCAAGTTCGACGAGCATCTTTTCAAGGCGTCCTGGACGGGCTCCAAGTGGCAGTACAACGGCCTGGTCGAGTACGGCGGCGCCTCGTCCGACAAGGTGGACTACCTGGCGCGGTGCATCACCATGCGGCAGGTGATCGATACCGCTTATACCCAGTACAAAGGCGCGCACGGATCCAATCCAAACGACGCCAAGACGCTGAAGATCTTCATGGCGCCGGAGTTCTACTTTCGCGGACGCCAGGGGGCCTACGACATCGCCCTGGTGACCGAGATCTTCGACAATCTGAGGAACTACACCCAGGACCCACGCTTCCAGGACTGGCTGTTCGTCTTCGGGACGGTGATCGGCGCCTCGTTCGACGACCGTCTTGTCTGCCGCAACTGCGGCAAATCAGGTGCCAGCCAGTTCATGCGCACGGGCCTCAATCAATACACGTGCACCGGGTGCCCGCCGGGCAGCGTGACGGAGAGGCGGCTGGGTGCGCGAATCGACAACGTGGCGCTCATCCAAAAAGGCGGCGAGTCCGACTTCAAGAATGCCCACGTCATCGAGAAGGAATACGTCTCCCATATCGACTTCCGCCGCTACGCCAGCTCGCACACGCTGAAGGAGGGCGGCAAGGCAACGGGCTTCAGCAACGCCGCGATCCTGAACCCGTGGAACAAGGATCGCCGGATCGAGATCATGGGACAGAACCTGCGGGCGCTGCCGGTCCCCGGTTCGCGCGACCTCGGCGGCAGCCCCAGCAAGTTCACCGACGAGCGCATGGGCGGCTCGATCTTCACGATCGACGGGATCAAGTTCGGCCTCGAAATCTGCCTCGATCACCTGAACGCCAAGATCCCCACGGGATCGGGCATCCAGGTCCAGCTGGTGCCTTCGGCCGGGGCACATCTCAAGCAGCTCGTCTGCGTCTCCAACGGCATCGGCTTCAACGTCGACGGGCTCAAGGCGGACAGCGACATGCAGGTCAACACGACCGGCGCACCGACCAAGCCGCCGGCCGTATCCGGCTCGGCGCCGGGCGGCGGCAGCATCAAAATCTACGGGCCGCAAGCGATCCCGTACGCCTAGGGACGCTTACCTCCCCCACTGCGTGGGGGAGGGTCAGGTAATCTTCGTCCCCAGGCCGTTCATCAGGTCGGCGAAGCCCGGGAAGCTGGTGTTGATCGTGGCACCGTCGTCGATGGCGACGGCGTTCTTCGCCGCCGTGCCCAGCACCAGAAACGCCATCGCGATGCGGTGGTCGAGGTGGGCCGCCACCAGGCCGCCGCCCGGTGGTGCGCCGCTGCAGCCCTGGACGTGGAGATAGTCGGCGCCGATGTCGAAACGCACGCCGTTGGCCTCGAGCCCGGCGGCGACGCTGGCCAGGCGGTCGCTCTCCTTGGCGCGCAGCTCGGCGACGCCCTGCATGCGCGTGGTGCCTTCGGCGCAGGCCGCGGCGATGGCGAGGATCGGGTACTCGTCGATCATGCTGGGCGCGCGGTGCGGCGGCACGTCGACACCCTGGAGCGCACCGCCCTTGACGCGGATGTCGGCCACGGTCTCGCCGCCCATCACACGCTGGTTCTCGAAGCTCAGCGCCGCGCCCATCTCGCGTAACGTCTCGTAGAGGCCGGCCCGCGTCGGGTTGATGCCGACATTCTCCACCAGCACATCGCTGCCGGGCCGGATCGCCGCCGCCACCACCGCGAAAGCGGCCGACGAGGGATCGCCCGGCACCACGATGTGGCGGTTGCCGGCCAGTTCGGGCTGGCCGACGATGGTGATGGCGCGCGCGCCGTCGTCCAGCGCCCGGGTCCGCACCGTGGCGCCGAAACCTTCCAGCATGCGCTCGGTGTGATCGCGCGTCGGCTCGGGCTCGATCACCGTGGTCTCGCCCGGCGTGTTCAGCCCGGCCAGCAGGACGGCCGACTTCACCTGCGCCGATGCCACCGGCAGGCGATACTCGATCGGCATCATCGTGGGCGCGCCGGTGATGGCCATCGGCAGGCGGCCACCCTCGCGCGACACGAAGCGGGCTCCCATGCGCGACAGCGGCTCGATCACCCGCATCATCGGGCGGCGGCGCATCGAGGCATCGCCGGTCATGAAGCTGGTGAAGGCGTGGCTGGCGATCAGCCCCGACAGCAGGCGTGCCGCGGTGCCGGAATTGCCCATGTCGAGCACATCGGGCGGCTCGCAGAAACCGCCGACCCCGACGCCGCGCACGCGCCAGGACCCGGCGCCAGTGCGATCGACGATGGCGCCCAGCAGGCGCAGCGCCGCGGCGCTCGACAGGATGTCCTCGCCTTCGAGCAAGCCCTCGATGGTGGTCTCGCCCACGGTCACGGCCCCGAACATCAGCGCCCGGTGCGAGATCGACTTGTCGCCCGGCGCGCGCACGCGGCCTTCCAGGCGCGCCGTGGGCGCGGAAACGAGCTTCTGCTGAACGGACGAGGACGACACGGGACGACTCCGGGAGTCAAAGGGCGACGCGGCGCCCGTTAGTACCCGGATTTGTCCGCGTCCGCCACGGACCGTGATGTCTTCGATGCATCGGGCCGCGGCCGGAGCCGATCCTGTCAGCACGCGCCGCGTCGTGGTAGGTCTTTGAAAGAGCGATCACAAAGCGACAGATTGATGCTGCCGGCGCGCAAATATCTGACGGTCCTGCTGGCGGCGAGCCTGATCGGCGGCGACCCGGCGGGCGCACAGCTGATCCTTGGCGGCACCTTCGAGTCAGGCAACTGGTATGGCACGGCGCACGACCGCAACGGCCGCTTCTGGCACTGTGCGATGAACGCCAACTACGGCTCGGCCTCGATGTACGTCGCGGTCTCGGGCAACTGGCCGTGGCGCGTGGGCTGGAACGTCGAGACCTGGACCAAGCACTGGATGTGTCCATCGGCGGCCGCACCATGACCTTCATGCTCGAAGGCACGGATGCAGCGCTGAAGCGGCTGACGGATTGCGTCAGCCAGCAGCTGAAAGCCGCCGGCGGTCGCCCGACAACCCCGGACCCGTGACGGGCACGCGGCGCACGCCGCGGTCCCGGGCGGACGATCATAGGCGATGCCCCTCACCCGTCCGGGTGACGCACGCCTTCCTACGTCCGTGATATCGCAGGCCCCATCCAGCGGATGTGGATGGGGCCTGCGATGCGGATCATGGGGACAGTGGCGGTCTGGGCCGCCGGCGTGGCACTGGCGGCGTGCGGCGATGGCGGCCTGACCTTCACCGGCGGCGCCACGTTTACGCCGACGATGTCCTACGCCCGCAGCGCGAAAACGCCCGGCGACGTGATGATCCTGTTCATCGGCGATCAACCGGCACGCCGGTTCATTCGCGTCGGCAGCCTGACGGCCCGCCGCAGCGGCTATGTCAGCCAGGATTTCCTGTTCAACGCCATCCGCGAAACCGGCGCGAAGAACGGTCTCGACGGTTTCATGGACGTGCAGTGCGCCGCGCCGTCCGGCGTCGGCGCGGAATGCAGCGGTACCGGGTTCGTCTATCAGTAGCGCCTGCCGCGCCAAGGAGGGGACCATCATGCGGATGACCATGACCATGCCATTGTGCGCGATGGGCGCCGCGCTGACGCTGGCATCCTGCGACGGCGGCGGCCAGACCTACGCCCTGCCGCCACCACCGCCGATGGCCGAGCCGACCGCGAGCGGCCCGACGCCGAGCGAAACGCCGAGCCGACCGCGGCCCATCTACACGCCGCCGCCGAAATCGCCGACCTGGACCCTGATGCCGTCGCAACGCACGAGCTGTGGACGCAATTTCTGCTGACGCGTCCCGCCCGGGATCAGTCCCTGGCTACCGGCACGGCCATTTCTGCGCCAGCGCCTCGGCGACGAACCGAGGGAACGGCTCCCTGACACGATCGGCTTTGGCCTCAGCATGGTGAAGCACGGCACTCACACCGTCGCCGAGGTCAGCCCCCGCCGGTGGACATGATGCCGTCGTCTTGAGATCGCGTCCCAACTCCAGGACAGTCCGAACGACGTCGAAGCAG
>DATEIF010000421.1:0-7738 GCA_035279205.1 Vineibacter sp. | reverse complement strand
AGGCCGGAGCCGATCACGACGTCGGCGGCCGTGAACTGCGCGCCCAGCAGATAGGGGCCCTGGGCGATGGCCTTGACCACGACATCAAGCGTGGTGTCGAAGGTGCCGTAGCCCAGCGAGCCAGGCGCCGCCTCGGGTCGCTTGAACATGCGGTCGATGACGGCGGGCTCCAGGCAGCTGGGTCCGAAGAACAGCCACTTCAGATAAGGGCCGCGTCGCGGATCGCCGACCGGGACGTTGAGCCCGGCCTCAGGGTAGGCGTCGGCGAGATGGCAGCAGATCGCCGCCGCCTCGGTGACGACGACGCCCTTGTGCGCGATCGCCGGCACCTTGCCCATCGGGTTGATGGCAAGATAGGCCGGCTGCTTGTGCTCTTCCTTGCTCAGGTTCAGCAGGTGCAGCTGGTAGGGCTGACCCAGTTCTTCCAGCATCCACTGCGCGATGATCGAGCGCGACCGAGGGGCGTGGTAGAAAACGATGTCGGGTTCGTTTGCCATCGATGTGCTCCCTTTGCGCGGGAGCCGAACCTATAGCACGACGGCGATGCTTGCACGTTACAGCGCGGTGGCGGCGTGGCGAATGAATCGGTTGGCGATTTCGACACCGTCACGCAAAGGGATGGTGTGCGGCTGATCGCCGGGCGCGATCTTGAGCACGGCAATAGTCAGTCCGCCGCGGGCCCGGATGCGCGTGTGCAGTGCCGCGACCTCATTGTTGGATTGCAGCGTCACGACATCCGGCAAGCCGCAGGCCGTTGCCACGGCCGCCAGGTCGACACCGAACGATGTGGCCGTCGGCTGCATGCCGGTTTCGGCATACTGGCCGTTGTCGAGGATGATGATCGACAGGTTGGCGGGGCGATGTTGCGCGATGGTGGCGAAGGCGCCGATTCCCATCAGCATTTCACCATCGCCGGTGATCACGACAACCGGCCTGTCAGGCTGCGCCAGCGCCAGGCCCAGGCCGATCATGGCCGCCGAACCCATGGCGCCCCAGTTGTAGAAATTCAGGTCGTGATCGCCTGCGGCAAACACGTCATAGACGGGCGAGCCGAGGCCGGCGACGAGCAGCATGTCGCCGCGCTCGGCAAGAAGATCGGCCACCGCACGCCGGCGTTCAATCGTCATGGTCTACTTGCTCCAGTCCTTGCGGCCGATCAGCCGCTGCCCCAGCAGCACGGCAACGGCGCGTCGCGAGAAAAAGGCGTGGTCGATGGCGCCGCGGACCGTGTCGCCGACCGCGCCGGCATCGTCGGCACGGTAGACGTCAAAACCCATCAGCTCGAGGACGGCGCCGGTACGCTTGCCCATCGGGATCTGCCAGGGATTGAACTCGGCGAATTCGCCGCGCATGGTCACCAGCGCCACGAACGGCGCGCGGCAGTTCTCCAGCAGGCTGAACAGGTTGACGCAATTGCCGACGCCGCTCGACTGCATCAGCATGACGATGCGCCGGCCGCCCAGCCACAGGCCGGTCGCCAGCGCAATACCTTCCTCTTCCGTGGTCAGAACGGTCGTCGTGATTGACGGATCGGCCTCGCAGAGCTTGATCAGCCCCTTGTGGCCGGCATCGGGCACGAAGGGCACATGCGTGATGCCGGCGGCCGTGAAGCACGCGTGGATGTCGTGCTGCCAGGGCCTGATGGCCAGGCCCACATCGGCGGGTGGAATAACGGTGTGCTGGTTCATGCCAACGATCTCCTAGTCGCTCTTGATGCCGAGGTCCGTCACGGTCCTGGTCCAGAACTGCGTCTGCTGATCGACGAACGCGGCGATGGCATCGGATGGAATGTCGGGAATCTCGGCGCCCTGCTGCTGCCAGATCCGTCGCACCGCGGGCTCGTCGAGCGCCTGTCGCACCGCCGTGCGCATGCGGTCGATGACTGCCGGGTCGGTCGCGGCGAGTGCCCACAGCGCATACCAGGTGGCGATGTCGAACGCCGGACCGCCGGCTTCCGCCAGGGTCGGGATGTCGGCGAACAGCGAGGAGCGCCGTTGCGTGGTCACGGCGATCGCCCGCAGGCGGCCGCCGGCGATCTGGGGCGCCGATGTGCCCAGCCCGTCGAACATCATGTCGCAGAAGCCGCCCATCAGATCCTTCAGCGCCGGCGCGGTGCCGCGATAGGGGATGTGCAGCAGATCGGTGGCGGTGCTGCGCTTGAACATCTCGGCGATGATGTGCTGCGACGTGCCATTGCCGGACGAGCAGTAGCTGAGCTTTCCCGGATCGGCTTTGGCCGCATCGATGATCTGCTTCACGCTGGTGAAGCGCGACGTTGCCGGCACGACGAGGATGTTGGGCACCGACGCCGTGATGGCGATCGGCACGAAGTCCTTGTCGATGCGATAGCCGCGGGTCGGGTAGAGCGCTTCCGACATCGGCTGGTGCACGCCGCCGGCCAGGATCGTCGTGCCGTCGGCGGCGGACTGCGCCGCGTTGAGCACGCCGATGGTGCCGCCGGCACCGGACCGGTTGTCGATCACCACCCGCTGCGGCAGCCGTTCGTTCAGCGCCGCCGCGATCGGCCGCGCGAAGGCGTCGACGCCGCCGCCGGGACCGTAGGGAACGACGATGCGTACCAGCCGCGTCGGCCACTCCTCGGCGCTTGCCGTCGACGGGGCTGCCAGCATCGCCAGGCATACCGCCACCACCGCTAGGATACGTGCCATGATCAATCGCTTCCCGTGACGGACCAGTCGCGTAGAATCTCGTGTCGATGCTGATCGAGAAGCGGCGGTGGCCGTGGTGCCTGCGGCGGCCTGTCATCGAAGCGGAAGGGCGTTGCAATCGAGCGGATGCTGCCGGCGGTCGGATGCACGGCATCGAGGACCATGCCGCGCTCCACCAGCTGAGCCGCAGTGCAGACCTCCGCCACGGTGCGGATGGCGCCGCAGGGCACGCCGGCGTCGCCGAGCGCCGCGACCCATTCATCGCGCGTCCGGCGGCGGAGGATCGGCGCCAGCAAGGCGACCAACGCCGGGCGGTGACGTACCCGGGCCGAGGGGGTGACGAAGCGGGGATCGGCCATAAGGTCGGGGCGATCGATCGCGCCGCAGAACAGCGCCCAGAACTTGTCGTTCGCCACGCCGATGTTGAGCCAGCCGTCGGCGGCCTCGAAGGTTTCGTAGGGGCTGATCGTCGGGTGCGCATTGCCGCGGCGAGTCGGACTGTCGCCGGTCGCGAAATACATGCCGGCGTTGAACGTCAGCAGCGAGGCGACCGCGTCGGCCATCGCAATATCGATGCGCCGGCCGGTGCCCGTTGCACGGCGTCCCACCAATGCCGCCGTGATGGCCTGGGCGGCGTAGAGCCCTGTCACCAGGTCGGCGACCGACGTGCCGACCTTGGTCGGCGGACCATCGGCGTGGCCGGTGATGTCCATCAGGCCGGCTTCGCCTTGCACGATCAGATCATAGCCTGGCCGCTGCGCATCCGGGCCGCTGCGGCCAAAGCCCGAAATCGAGCAGTAGAGGAGGCCGGCGTTGCGTTGGCGCAGCGCCTCAAAGCCGAGGCCGAGGCGGTCGGCCGTGCCGGGACGGAAGTTCTCGACGAACACGTCCGCGGCCTGGGCCAGCCGGCAAACCAGATCGCGGCCCCCGTCGCTTCGGAGATCGGCGGCGATGCTGCGCTTGCTACGGTTGACCGACAGGAAGTACGCGCTCTCGCCGTTCTGGAACGGCGGCCCGTAGCTGCGGCTCTCATCGCCGCGTGTCGGTTCCTCGACCTTCACGATGTCGGCCCCGAGATCGCCCAACACCATCGTGCAGAACGGGCCCGAGACGACCCGGCTGACGTCGAGCACTTTGATGCCGACAAGAGGCAGGGCGTTCTTGTTCATCTTTGATCCTCGTCATCCCGAGCGCAGCGAGGGATCTCCTGAAAATGAAGTCTCCGTTCGCGGGAGATCCCTCTCCCCCCGCTGCGCGGGCGGGAGGGGCCGTGCCGGCTAGGCGATCACCTTCGCCAGGTCCGTCATCGTCGGCACCAGGATGTCTGGCTGGTGTGGCGTGATGCCGAACGGGCGGCTGCGGCGATCGATGAAGGCGGTCCGCATGCCGGCTGCCTTGGCGCCGATGCAGTCGAAGGCATGGTTGGCCACGAACAGGATCTGGTCCATCGGCAGGCCCAGCCGCTCGGCCGCCTTGGTGTAGGTCGCGACATGCGGCTTGAAGGAATTCGCGATCGCAACGGAGATCACATCGTCGAAGGCGATGCCGTGATGGCTCTTGGCCGTCTCCAGCATGTCGGGATCGCCGTTTGAGAGCACGACGAGGCGGTAGCGGGCTTGCAGCCGGGCCAGCGCCGCCGGCACCTCCGGGAACGGCTTCAGCCGCTCGATGTGCGCCACCAGGTCATGGACCTCATCCATCGTGTAGGAGATGCCGGCGCGGTCCATCACATGGGCCACGGCGCGATGCCCGATCTCGCGATAGGGCGTGTGCTCGCGATGCAGCAGCGCATCGATCATCGAGTTCTCGAAGTGCGTGCGCCGCCACCAGGTGACGAACGCATTGGGACTGCCGCTCCAGCCCTTCCGCTTGAGGAAGGACGTCGCCACCTTCACGAGCCCGCCTTGCATGTCCACGACCGTGCCGTACTGGTCAAACATGCAGACCTTGACGTTGGCCTTGATGGTGTCTGCTGCCGCGCTCATCCGTTGCGAGTCTCCTCAATCGTCCCGATCCGATCGGGCTGGACACAGCAAACACGCGGAAAGTTCATTTAGGAAATTGATTTTCATGCTATCGATATTCATCTCATCAATGCCGGAGTGGCGATGAACCTGCGCGGTGTCGACCTCAATCTTCTGGTGGCGCTGGACGCCTTGCTGGCGGAGCGGCATGTCAGCCGTGCCGCCGTTCGCATCGGCCTCAGTCAGCCGGCGATGAGCAACGCACTGTCGCGGATCCGGACGCTCTTCAACGACGACATCCTGGTGCGCACGCCGCACGGCATGGAACCGACGCCGAGGGCGCTGGAACTGACCGACAGGGTCGGCGCGGCCTTGCGTCAGATCGAGCGCACGTTCGAGCGCGACGCGGCGTTCGACCCGTCCAGCGCCGCGTTGCTGTTTCGCCTGCGCATGTCCGATGTGCTGGGCTTCCTGCTGCTGCCGCGCATCATTGCCGCGCTGGAGCGCACGGCGCCCGGCGTGGCGCTCGACATCAGCCATCTCTCACCTGCCGAAACGCACGACGCCCTGGAGAGCGATCGCATCGATCTCGCCGTCAGCATGGGCCTGCAGCACGGCGCGACGATCAAGGCGTTGCCGATCCTCGAGGATCGCATGATCTGCCTGGTGCGCGCCGGCCATCCATTGCTGTCGGCATCCGGCATCGATGCGTTTCTGGCGCACCGGCATCTGCGGATTTCGATCAGCCCGACCGACTCGCGCTTCGTCGACAATATCCTCGCCGCGCTTGGCCGCCGGCGCGATGTCGCCGTCAACATACCGCATTGGTTGCTGGTGCCGCCGCTGGTGCGGACATCGGACCTGGTGGCCGTGATGCCTGAACGCCTGGCGCAGGTGATGATGCGTGACGCGAGCGGGCTGGCCACGGTCGACCTGCCGTTTGCATCCGATCGCTTCCAGTGGACGCTCTATTGGCACCGCCGGCACGACCGGCGCCCGGCGCACAAATGGCTGCGGGACGTGATCGTGGCAGCAGCGAAAGGCGGTGCGTCACCCGGACCGCGTGCCTCCCGGCGCGCTCATGGTTCGCCGATCAGGCGCAAGAGCGCGGGGGGAGCCGCGCGGTCAGGTTGAACCAGCGAAACTCACCGCTTCAGGGCGATCGTCATGCCGTCGCCGACCGGCAGCAGGCCGAGGTCGATGCGATCGTCGTCCTTGAGCTTGGCGTTGAGCGCACGCACGGAGAGCGTATCGGCGGTATGGTCGTCGGGATCGGCGACCGCGCCACTCCACAGCACATTGTCGATCAGCATCAGGCCGCGCGGCCGCAGCAGCTTGAGGCAGCGCTCGTAGTAGGCGTCGTAATCGGTCTTGTTGGCGTCGATGAATGCCATGTCGACATGTCCGGCCAGGCCGCCGTTGATCAGCTCGTCGAGCGAGCGCAGGGCAGGGCCGATATGCAGCTCGATGCGGTCGGTGACGCCGGCTTCGTTCCAGTAGCGCCGGCCGACCCGCGTCCACTCCTCGCTGACGTCGCAGGCGTGCAGCTTTCCGGTCGGCGGCAGCGCTTCGGCGACGCACAGCGCCGAGTAGCCGGTGAAGGTGCCGACCTCGACCGCGATGCGGGCGCCGATGGCACGGGCCAGCAGGGCCATCAGCTGACCCTGGTCCGCCGTCACCTGCATCATGCCGCCCGGCAGCTTGGACGTTTCCTCGCGCAGCCAGCGCTTGACATCGCTGTCGCGCAGCCAGTTCGCATCGACGTAGGCGTCAAGTCGCCCCGTGATCTGCGTCCGTTTCGACATGGGCCACTCTCCCGACAGCAGAGCCATGACAGGCGGACCAGAAGATTGGCACGAGGTCTCCTTGCCGGCTAGCATTGTCGGGCGGTGCCGTGCACCGCTTGTACCCCTTGACGCGTTGTGAGAGTCCGCATGCAAGACGACACCATCGACACTGGAGACCCGGCGGCCATGATCGTCGAACGCGACGTGCTGGTACCGATGCGCGATGGGGTACGGCTGGCGGCCGATATCTACCGGCCGGCGGGCGAGGGGACGTTCCCGGTGCTGCTGGAGCGGACACCCTACGGCAAGGGCGAGACCAGCCGCTCGGAGCGCACGGCCAAGGACCCCAGGCCGCGCACGCGCGCCGATATGGCGGCGGATTTCGTGCGTCATGGTTATGCCGTGGTCTACCAGGACACCCGCGGGCGGTATGGGTCCGAAGGCAAGTTCGTGAAGTATCTCAGCGACGGCGCCGACGGCTACGACACGGTGGCGTGGCTGGTGGCGCAGCCCTGGTGCAACGGCAAGATCGGCACCCTGGGCCTGTCCTATGCCGCCCATACGCAAAGCGCGCTGGCGTGCCTGGATCCGCCGGGACTGGCCGCGATGTTTCTCGACTCGGGTGGCTTCTCCAACGCCTACCGCAGCGGCATCCGCCAGGGCGGCGCTTTCGAGCTGAAGCAGGCGACCTGGGCCTTCAACAATGCGCTGCTCAGCCCGGAACTGGCGGCAACGCCGCTGAAGTTCAAGGCGATGCGCACCGTCGATCTGCGGTCGTGGTTTTCGCACATGCCCTGGAGCCGCGGCCATTCACCCTTGGCGCTGGCACCGGCCTACGAGGACTATCTCTTCGAGCAATGGCAGCACGGCACCTTCGATTCGTACTGGAAGCAGGTCGGCATCTACGCCGAAGGCGCCTATGACACCTATGCCGACGTGCCCATGGTGCACATGTCGTCATGGTACGATCCCTATCCCCGCACTGCGACTGACAACTATCTCGGCCTGAAGCACCGCAAGCAGGGGCCGGTCCGGCTGATCCTGGGACCCTGGCTGCATGGCGATCGCTCGGTAACCCATGCCGGCGACGTCGATTTCGGCCCGGAGGCCACGCTGGACGGTCAGCTGGCGGACGATTTCTTCACCTTGCGGCGACGCTGGTTCGATCGCTGGCTGTGCGGCATCGACAACGGCGTCGACGCCGAGCCGGCGGTGCGGCTGTTCGTCATGGGCGGCGGCAGCGGGCGGCGCAACCATGACGGCCGGCTCGATCACGGCGGTACCTGGCGATCGGCGAGCGACTGGCCGCCGCCGGGCA
>DATEIF010000420.1:0-16045 GCA_035279205.1 Vineibacter sp. | reverse complement strand
CCGCCGCGGCGGCCAGCCGCGATCGCTTCGGTGCCTTTGCACACTGGCGCTGGCAGGTGGCGCTCGAACGCTGCCGCAACGGCCGCCCCGGCCACTGGACCTTGGAGTGGGACCATGTCGCGTATCGTTTGCGTCTGGCTGAAGTCGTGGCCGATCGCGCGCCTGCTGCGGGTGACCGCCAAGCCTTCCGCCGCACCGTCTGACACCGTCGATCCGAGACGCCCCCTCGTTCTCGTGTCTTCAGGCGCCGGCGGTGCCCGCATCGTGGCGCTCAACGGCGCGGCCTGGCGCAGCGGCCTGGCGGTCGGCGACCTGCTCTCCAACGCGCATTCCAAGGTGCTGGACCTGCAGTCGCGCGACGCCGATCCCGCCGCCGACGAGGCCGCCTTGCGTCAGCTCGCGCTGTGGTGCCTGCGCTACACGCCGGTCGTGATGCCGTGGAGCGGTCATGGCGGCAACGGCCTGTTCCTCGATATCACCGGCTGCGCCCATCTGTTCGGCGGCGAGCCGTGCCTGCTGGCCGATCTCGCGCAGCGCCTGCGCCGCTTCGGCCTGCATCCGTGCCTGGCCGTCGCCGACACCGCTGGCGCCGCCTGGGCCGTGGCGCGCTATCCCACCGTCACGCCATGGGGCCGGGATATTCAGATCATCCCGCCCGGCGAACAGGGCGACGCGCTGCGCGAGTTGCCGCTGGCGGCGCTGCGCCTGGATGAGGACACGCAGGCCACGCTCTGCCGGCTGGGCTTCCGCCGCATCGGCGAGCTGATGCGCCAGCCGCGTGCGCCGCTGGCAGCACGCTTCGGCGCCGCGCTGCTGACGCGCCTCGACCAGGCACTGGGCCGCGAGGCCGAACCGCTGGCGCCGCTGGAGCCACCGCCCTGCTACCGCGTGCACGCGCCGTTTGCGGAAGCGATCATGCTGGAGCAGCACGTCATCGAGGCGGCGGCCCGTCTGCTGCACATGCTGATGCCGGATCTCGAGCGCGATGGCGCCGGCGTGCGCGTCCTGCGCCTGCTGCTGTTCCGCCTCGACGGCGACGTGCTGGCCGTGGAGATTGGCCTCGCCGCGCCCAGCCGCGACGTGCAGCACATCGCCCGCTTGATCGCGATGCGCCTGGAGCGCCTGCCCCTGGGGCTGGAAGCGGATTTCGGTTTCGAGGCCGCCGCCCTGCATGTGCTGGCCGCCGAGCGCATCGCCGAGCGGCAGGCGTCGCTGGGCGTTGACGGCGATATCGGCGAGCCCACGGGGCTGGTCTCGCTGATCGACCGGCTGGAGCATCGCCTGGGTACCGGCGCCGTGCGCCGCCTGCATCCGCGGCAGAGCTACATCCCCGAACGCGCCGTCGTGGCGCTGCACGCGGCCGAGCACCCGGCCGCCGACTGGCGGGAGGCGGCCCCCTTCGGCCCACGCCCACCGCTGCTGCTGGCGGAGCCGGAGCAGACCGACGACGACGTCCTGGCGAGTGTGCCGGACGGACCGCCCAAGCGTTTCCGCTGGCGCGGCGTGCAGCACGACGTGGCGCATGTCGAAGGCCCCGAGCGCATCGCGCCGGAATGGTGGCATCCCGGCCAGCGCGCGCCGGAGCGCGACTACTACGTCGTCGAGGACACCGCCGGCCGCCGCTTCTGGCTGTTCCGCGCCGGGCGTTACGTTCAGGGAGCAGAGCCCGTGCCAGGCCCTCTCGTCGTCCTGAGCGGAGCGAAGGACCTTGCGGTCGATCCATCCCAGACTGACGGCGCGGGTGAATCACCAGCACCGCCGTCCATTGCCAGCACCACCGCAAGGTCCTTCGCTCCGCTCAGGACGACGGAGCCGGCATCCCACGCCAACACGTCACGCCAAGCATCGCCCACCTGGTTCATCCACGGAGTCTTCCCATGACTGGCTTCGCCGAACTTGCCGCCATGACCAACTTCTCCTTCCGGCGCGGCGCCTCGCACCCGCAGGAGATCGTGATGTGCGCCAAGGCGCTGGGGCTGAAAGCGATCGGCATCGCCGACCGCAACACCATGGCCGGCGTCGTGCGCGCCCATGCCCAGGCCAGGCGGGAGAACATCAAGCTGCTGGTCGGCGCCCGCCTGGTCACCGTCGAGGGCTTCGAGGCGGTGTGCTACCCGACCGACCGCGCCGCCTACGGACGCCTGTGCCGCCTGCTGACGACCGGCAACCGGCGGGCGCCGAAGGGCGAATGCCACCTGTCGTTCGAGGAGATCTGCGATACCCAGCAGGGCCAGATCTTCATCGTCCTGCCGCCGCGGGAGCTCACGCCGTCCTTTACCGAGCGCCTGGCGACCCTGGCCGCCGCCGCGCCCGATCGCGTCTATCTCGGCGCCAGCTTCCTCTATCGCGGCGATGAGCGCCGCCGCCTGGGCACGCTTGCGGCGCTGGCCGCCGACTGCGGCGCACCGCTGGTGGCGACCAACGACGTGCTCTACCACGCATCCGAGCGGCGGGCGCTGGCCGACGTGCTGACCTGCATCCGCGAGAAATGCACCATCGTCGAGGCCGGCTTTCGGCTGGAGGTCAATGCCGAGCGCCATCTCAAGAACGGCTTCGAGATGGCGCGCCTGTTCGCGCATTACCCCGACGCCGTCGCCCGCACCCTCGACATCGCCGATCGCATCGACTTCACGCTCGACGAGCTGCGCTACGAATACCCCGAGGAGCCGGTGCCGCCGGGCAAGACGCCGCAGCAGCACCTCGAGGATCTGACCTGGGAGAAGGCGGCACAGCGCTACCCCGACGGCGTCCCGGGCAAGGTGCGGGCGCTGCTGTTCAAGGAGCTGGCGCTGATCCGCCAGCTCGACTACGCGCGCTATTTCCTGACCGTCTACGACGTCGTGAAGTATGCCCGCAGCCAGCAGATCCTGTGCCAGGGCCGTGGCTCGGCCGCCAACAGCGCCGTCTGCTATTGCCTGGGCATCACCTCGGTCAATCCCAACGAGACCCAGGTCCTGTTCGAGCGCTTCCTCTCGGCCGAGCGCAAGGAGCCGCCGGATATCGACGTCGATTTCGAGCACGAGCGGCGCGAGGATGTGATCCAGTATCTCTATAGACGCTACGGCCGCGAGCGTGCCGCGATCTGCTCGACCGTGATCCACTACCGCCCGCGCATGGCGATCCGCGACGTCGGCAAGGCCATGGGCCTGAAGGACGACATCACCGCGGCGCTGTCCAACACCATGTGGGGCAGCGGCGAGGACATTCCCGACAGCCACATCCGCGAAGTCGGGCTCGATCCGGCCAACCCGCAGCTGCGGCTGGCCATCGGAATCGCGCGCACCCTGCTCGATTTCCCGCGCCATCTCTCGCAGCATGTCGGCGGCTTCGTGCTGACCCGCGAGCGGCTCGACGAGAGCGTGCCGATCCTCAATGCCGCGATGGACGAGCGCACCATCATCGAATGGGACAAGGACGACATCGACGAGCTGGGCATGATGAAGGTCGACGTGCTGGCGCTGGGCATGCTGACCTGCATCCGCAAGAGCTTCGAGCTGGTCGAGCGCCACTACGGCAAGACGCTCTCGCTCGCCATGCCGCCCGATGATCCGGCGGTCTACGCGATGATGGCGCAGGCCGACACGATCGGCGTGTTCCAGATCGAAAGCCGGGCGCAGATGTCGATGCTGCCGCGGCTGAAGCCCAAGAAGTTCTATGACCTCGTCATCGAGATCGCGATCGTGCGGCCTGGCCCGATCCAGGGCGACATGGTGCACCCCTACCTGCGCCGGCGCGAAGGCCTTGAACCGGTGGAGTTCCCGTCGGAAGAGCTGGAGGCAGTTCTCGGCAGGACCCTGGGCGTCCCCCTCTTCCAGGAACAAGCGATGGAGATCGCCATCGTCGCTGCCGGCTTCACGGCCGACGAAGCCAACGGGCTGCGCAAGGCGATGGCGACATTCCGCCACAACGGCACCATCTATACGTTCCGCGATAAGTTCATCGACGGCATGGTCGCGCACAACTACGAACGCGAATTCGCCGAGCGCTGCTTCAGCCAGATCGAGGGCTTCGGCGAATATGGTTTCCCCGAAAGCCACGCCGCCAGCTTCGCACTGCTGGCCTATGTCTCGTCGTGGCTCAAATACTATCATCCCGACGTCTTCTGCGCCGCGCTGCTGAACAGCCAGCCCATGGGCTTCTACCAGCCGGCCCAGCTCGTGCGCGACGCGCGCGACCACGGCGTCGAGGTACGCCACCCCGACATCAACTTCAGCGACTGGGACTGCACGCTCGAACCTCTCCCCACCGGGGAGATGAAACGCTGCGCCTTGCGCCTGGGCTTCAGCCGGATCGACGGCATGCCGGAAAAGCAGGCCGAGGCCATCATGGCGCACCGCGGCCAGGGCTATGACAGCCTGCGGGCGTTCTGGATCCGCAGCGGCGTGTCGATCGCCACCTTGCAGCGCCTGGCCGAGGCCGATGCCTTCCGCTCGCTGGGACTGGACCGGCGCCAGGCGCTGTGGGCGGTCAAGGGACTGGACGGCGGCACCTTGCAGAACCAGGCCGCCAAGTCGACGTCGTCGACCCGGCCGCTGCTCACCTGGGCGCGCACTGGCGATCTGTTCGACGAGGCGCCGGTCGCCCTGCCGACCATGACCCTGGGCGAGCATGTGGTGGAGGACTACGGCACGATCGGCCTGTCGCTGAAGGCGCATCCCTGCAGCTTCTTCCGCAACGAGCTCGGACGGATGGGTGTCATCACCAGCCGCCAGCACTGGGACGAGCGGCTCAAGGAGCAGCGCGTGTCGGTGGCCGGCCTGGTGCTGGTGCGCCAGCGCCCGGGCACGGCCAAGGGCGTGATCTTCCTAACCCTGGAGGACGAGACCGGCATCGTGAACGCCGTGGTCTGGCCCGACGTCTTTCAGGCCAACCGCCGGGTCGTGATGAACGCGCAGTTCCTGCTGGTGCGCGGCCGCATCCAGCGCGAGGGCATCGTGATCCATGTCGTCGCCGAGGAATTCGTCGACCTCACCGATCGTCTCGCGCTGCTGCGCGCCGGCGAGGCGCCGGCACCACTGCCGTCGCAAATCGAGCCGTCATCGACCCGGCTGCTCAGAAGCCGCGACTTCCATTGATCCCCCTCTCCGCCCGCGCCGCGGGGGGAGAGGGGGGGCCCATCGCGCCAGCGATGGGAGGGTGAGGTGGGTGTTGAGGACGAACGTGATCCTGCTGGAAAAAGCCGAGCGTGTTTTGACGACCCACCTCACCCTCCCACGCTGACGCGTGGGCCCCTCCCTCTCCCCCCACTGCGTGGGCGGAGAGGGCTTTCCCACTGCGTTCAGGAGACCCGAGATGCTTCCCCCCAGCCAGCTTGTGTTCAGCTTCGGCCCATCGGTCGATCATCCTGTCCTGGGAGCGCGGGCGTCCCGCCCGCCTCATGAGCGGACCGCAGCCCCGCGCGCCCAGATCCTCGTGCTCATCCGTCGGCGGCTGCTCGCGCTCTACGGACCGCAACGCCCGATCGAGCGGCCCGATCCCATCGACCAGCTCATCAACGCGATCCTCAGCACCAAGACGCGCGACGAGGTCTCGTTTCCCGCCTTCCGGCGCCTCCTCTATCGCTACAAATCCTGGGCCGCGGTCATCGACGCCCCCATTGCCGAAATCGCCAGGACCATCCACGGCGTCACCCGCCATGAGCGCAAGGCGGAATACATCTCGGGTGCACTCCATACGATCGTGGCGCAGACCGGCAACCTCGACCTGATGTTCCTGCAGGACTGGCCCGAGGACACGGCCATGGCCTGGCTGATGACCCTGCCCGGCGCCGGCCCCAAGGTCGCCGCCACGACCTTGAACTGGAGCCTTCTGCGCAAGCGCGTGCTGGCGGTCGACACCCACCTGCTGCGCGTCGGCCAACGGCTGGGCCTGGTCCCGGCGACTGCCGACTACGCCGGCGGCTTCGAGGCTTTCATGCGGCTGGTGCCCGCCGAGTGGGACGCCGACGATCTCTTCGAGTTCCACTGGCTGATGAAGCTGCACAGCCAGCGGCTCTGCGCCTACGAACACCCCGCCTGCTTCCGCTGCCCCCTGCGCGATCACTGCGCCCACAACGCGACACGGCATTGAGCATGGCCAAGTACAGAATGACGGACTTCAACCGTGGTTCCAGGGATTGGTCAGGCGAATACCCAAGGCGTCGAAGTCCGAAACGTTGCGGGTGGCGAGCGTCAGATCGTGGCGCTCCGCTGTCGCAGCAATAAACGCGTCCATCGGACCGATCGGACGGCCGCTCGCCTGACCTCGTGCCATGACACGTCCCCACATATCGGCCGTCTCGACGTCGATGGCCAATATTCGCGCCTCGAACCGCAACGGCAGCTGCCTTGTCAGCCACTCGTCGAGCCGGTGTCGGCGGGCCCCCATTGGCAAGCGCTGGATGCCATGGCGGAGTTCCGCCACGGTGACGACGCTGAGAAACACCCGATCCTCGTCCAGTTCAGCCAGCCAGGCGACTACGGCGTGATCGGGACGTGGTTTTGTCCATTCGGAAACAACATTGGTATCAAGCAGGAAGCTCACAGGTCGATATCCCGACGACCGCTCTTCACGCGCGCGACCTTCAGGCCAGAGCCGCGTAGCGGCGATTCTGCGAAGAACTCGGCCAGATTTCCCGGCCGATGCGTCTTTCGCTCCCACTCCTCGGCCGATACAACAACAACAGCTTTGCGACCATTCTTCGTGATGGTTTGTGGACCCTTTGTCCGCGCGTTATCGACAACCTCGCTCAGTTTCGCCTTCGCTTCCGCGACCGTCCATGTGCCAGTACGCATTGGCTACTCCTATAAAACTATGATAGTCATTATAGTCATTTTGATGGATCTGAACAATGCACGACCGGCCGGTTTCCGGTACAGGTAGCAGACCGTGGCCTACAAGATTGCCCCTATCCGGACAACCCGCGACCACAAGGCTGCGCTCGCTGAAGTCGACCGCCTTCTCAAGGCCGAGCGGCTTGCCAAAGGTGACGATGCGCGTCTTGAGATCCTGACCGTATTGGTCGACGCCTACGAGGCAGATGCATTCCCCGTTGATGCGGTCGACCCCGTTGACCTCCTGAAAGGCCATATGGCGAACAGCGGCAGGACACAGGCCGATCTGGCGCAGCTGCTCGGCAAGACGTCGGCTTCACTGGTGCTCAATCGCCATCGGCCCCTGTCGATCGAGCACATCCGAACGATCAGCCATGTCTGGGGTATCCCAGCCAACCTCCTGATCGGGTCACCCGTGGCAAAGAGCACGTAGGCGCGTTCACGCCGCGAGATTTTCCATCGCACGTCATCCCGAGCGTAGCGAGGGATCTCCTGCGAATGGCGCATGGTGCGCTCTCCCCTGGAGCCCCTCGCTACGTTCGGGACAACGGCGGGCGCTATGAATTCGCCGCCACCAACTTTTTTTCACTTGTCGAGTTTCGTTCCGTTGCGCGTGTCGCACCTTTCGACATATCTACAGCGCCATAGCGTTCCCGCCGCCGGGGCATCCGAGAGGATAACGGGCGTAGCGCGTGCCCCGCGTCACCAGGGCCTGCCGCCGCCGGGCTGACACCACGGGCGCTTCGCCGGTTGCTGTCGTCAAGCAACATCGCTTCCACAGACCAGGGTGCCGCCCATGAACGCGCGCGACGTCGCCGAACCGACTCTTCAGCCCGCCGATCATCACCCGCCGGCAAACGACACGCTGGCGGAGGACACACCGCCGACACCGCAACCGGATGCCGCGACGGCGCCTGTCGACCAGTCCCCGGCGCCTTGTCCCAAGCCTGCTGACCCGATCGTGCCGGACGAGACCAGTCGCGACTCCCGCGTCGCCAAAATTTCACTTCGTCCCAGCATCTGGCCGGCACCGGACATGTCCCTGCTGACCGAAGGGCGCGAGGACCTGCCGGACTTCCCTCTCGACGTGCTGCCGCCGTTCTGGGGCCGCTGGGTGCCGGCCACCGCGCGCGGTGCCAACGCCTCGGCGGATCACGTGGCGCTGTCGCTGCTGAGCGCGGCGGCAAGCCTGATCGGCGGCATCCGGCGCGTGGCACCGTCGCCCGCCTGGTCGGAGCCGTGCGTGCTGTGGACGGCGCTTGTCGGGCCGCCGTCCTCGGGCAAGACACCCGCCATGAACGCGGCGCTGCGCCTGATGCGCGCGTTGGACACGGCGCTGGCGGCGGCGCATACGACAGCCCTGCGTCAATACAAGGCCGATTTCGCCGCCGCCCAATACCGCTGGCCCGCCGCAGTGCTCGCCGCCCGGCGCGGTGATCGCACGCCGCCCGAGAAACCGGTCTACGACGCACCGCGACGGCGCCAGCTGCTCGCCAGCGACGCGCGCATCGAGGCGATGGCCGACGTGCTGCGCGGCACGCCCGGCGGCACGCTGCTGGCGCGCGACACCGGCGGCGATTGGCTGGACGACTTCACGCCCCGCGCCAAGGATGAAGGCACGCACGCCTTCTGGCAGTCGGCGTGGTCGGGCACGGACTGGGCGCTGCGCCACAAGGGCGAAGCGGTCGTCCACATCGCTAACCCGGCCGTCTCGGTTTTGGGCACGCTGCGGCCCGAGCAGATCACGCCGGCTCTAGCGGGCGGCGATGACCTGACGTCGCGATTCCTCTTCGCGTGGCCCGAACCGCCGCCGTTCCAGCCACTGGCCGCCATACCACCAACGATCAGCGACGATGCGCTGCAGGCGCTGGCACGACTGCGCGACATGCCCGATACGCCACGCGACGTACCGCTGGTGGCGGACGCGCTGGCATCGTTTGACGACTTCAGGCGTCAGCACCATGCCGAAGCAGGCAACCTCGACGGCTGGGAGGCGGCCTGGTGGGGCAAGGGTACCAGCGTCGTGTTGCGCCTCGCCGGCGTGCTGGGTTTCCTCGATTGGGCGACGCGGCCGGCCGCCGCGACTGAACCGGAGCGGGTGTCGGCGTGGTCCATCCAGTGTGCCGCCGATCTATGGTGGGGCTATCTGTGGCCACACGCCCGCACCGTCGGCCATCGCAACGGTGGCGGCGATCGCCGGCGCGACGCGCGGCGCATGCTGCACTGGCTGCGGCGCGAGCAGCTTCTGACGGTGTCGCCCGAAATGTTACGCCGCAAGGCGTTGAGCGGATCGCGCAACGCTTCGGAAACCGAGCGCATCGCCCTGTCGCTGGCGGGGTCGGGATGGCTGCGCCAGATCAAGACCAAACCCGACGGTGCCGGCCGTCCGACCGTGCGCTGGATCGTCAATCCCGCGATCCGCACGCGTGACGACAACACAGGCGCCAAGGAGGTGCTGCCATGAGCAGACGATTTTCTGGCCATAACTGGCCGCTTTCTGCCGCCGGCTGGCCACGCTGAGCCGTGGCGTTCAAGACCTTGGGATCACGTCACAATCCGATTTTCTGGCCATATCTGCCTTTTCTGCCGTCACCCTGTCCGGGAAAAATCCCTTCTCCCCGCGCAGGCGGGGAGAAGGTGCCCGAAGGGCGGATGAGGGGCCTCGCGGTCTCGATGCAGATCGCGTTAATGCGTGTCTGATTGCAACCCGGTGCGAAGCCCCTCATCCGGCCGCCGCTGCGCGGCGTCCACCTTCTCCCCGCCTGCGCGGGGAGAAGGGAGGCCCGCGCTCCCGGGCTATGCCGCCGTCATCTTCAGCAGCGACGCCGCCAGCGCCGGGGTGGGCCACGTCGAGGCCTGGGAGGCGGCCTCATACGCCGCCGCGGCGCGCAGGATCAGGCGCTCGCTGTACTTGGGGCCGACGATCTGCAGGCCGGCCGGCAGGCCATCGGATGTGAACCCGCAGCGGATCGTGGCGCAGGGCTGGCCGGTGTAGTTGAACGCCACGGTGAACGGCGTCGCCCGCGCCCAGCGGTCGTTGCCCTGGGCATGGTAGGGCATCGCGGCGTTCACCGGCGGCGCCGGGATCGTCGGCATCAGCAACAGGTCATGGCGCTGATGGAACAGGGCCATCTCCGTGCCCAGCTCGATGCGCGCCAGCTCGCCGGCATACGCCTCGCCACGGGTGATCGACAGGCCGCGCCGGGCCAGTTCGAGGAAGCCCGGATCGAGCTCCGGCCAGCGTGCCTCGGCGATGCGCGACAGGGTCTCGCCGAAGCCGGCCAGCCAGTACTTCTCGAAGCGCGGGCGCAGCGGCGCCGTGACCTCGCCGACCTCTTCGACCACTGCGCCCAGGGCCTCGAAGACACGGGCCGCGGCCTGCACCAAGGTCGCAACCTCGGGATCCGTCTCGGCGCCGCCGAAAGTGGTCGTCACGGCGATCTTCAGGCCGCCGACACCGCTCCACAGGTCGGCGCCGAAATCCTCGCCGGTATAGGGCAGGGCGTACCAGTCGCGCGCATCGGGCCTCGCCATCGCGTTCAGCATCAGCGCTGCGTCTGCCACCGATCGCGTGATCGGACCGGTGGCAACCAGCGTGCCGAAGGCGCCCTTGTGCGGCGCGTGCGGCACGCGCCCGAAGGTCGGCTTCAGGCCGAACAGGCCGCAATGCGTGGCCGGGATCCGCACCGAGCCGCCGCCATCGGTGCCCAGGGCCAGCGTGCCGATGCCGGCGGCCAGCGACGCTGCCGCACCGCCCGAGGAGCCGCCCGGCGTGCGTTCCAGATTCCACGGGTTGCGCGTGGTGCCGAACAGCGGCCCGTCGGTCATGCCTTTCCAGCCGTACTCGGGCGTCGTCGTCTTGCCCAGGATCACGCAGCCGGCCTCGCGCAGCCGCGCCGCCTCGGGACAATCCTGCCCCGCCGGCGTGTCGGGGGTCGTGCGCGAACCCGACCGGGTCGGGAAGCCTTTGAGATCGACGGTGTCCTTGATGGTGACCGGCACGCCATCGAGCGGCGACAGCGGCGCGCCCCGGCGCCAGCGCGCCTCCGATGCGCGGGCCTGTTCCATGGCACCGTCGCGATCGATGACCATGAACGCGTTCAGCGCACCGTTGTAGCGGTCGATGCGCTGGAACGCGGCATCCGCCACCTCGACAGGCGACAGGGCCAGGCGACGATAGAGTCCGCGCAGTTCGGTGGCCGTCTTCCAGGCAATATCGGTCATCGTCTTCTACTTTCATGCTCCTGGGAGCGCGGGCCTCCGGCCCGCATCGGCGCGCAGCGCCGAGACATGAGCGGGCGGGACGCCCGCGCTCCCAGGTTTCTTAATTCGAAGGCTCCAGCGCCGCGCGTGCGTCATACGCTGCGATGCGGCTGCGGATTTTCGCCTCGGCCTCGGCCCGCACGGTCTCGCCATCGGGCCCGGTGTAGAACAGCGGCGCCCATTGCTTCACCGCCTCGCCGTCGGATGCCCAGGCGTGGCAGGTGTCGATCATGTAAGGCGGCCGATGCTCCTCCGGTGCGCGGGGCCGGCGCCGTCCCGGCACCGGCTCGCCCTTGGCGGTGGCCTGCTTCGCCTTGTGCTCACGCATCAGCGCGACGGCCTTGTCGGAGTAGATGGTCTGATAGGCGGTCGTCCCGATCGGTCCCAGCAGCTCGACAAGATGGGTGCAGCCGTGCGTGCCGCCCAACCGCTCGCGCGCCTGGCGGCGGAAGCCGCCGGCGATGCGCAGGCCGATCAGGCGCTTGAAGTTGGGGGTGATGTCGGGACAGATCCGGTAGGGGGCATTGTCGGTCGCCGCCTCGACGTCACGGATCACCATCTTCTCGTCCACCGTCAGGCGGATCCACATGTTGTGGATGTACTCGCCGGGCTGCAGCACGCCACGCCAGCCCTCATCCTGCGGATAGTGCTTTTCATCGGTGATATGACCCTCGATGTCCCACAGGCCATCGTCGCGGAAAAAGCCCTGGCACGTCACCTTGCGCGTATGCATGGGCCGGCGGGCCGCCGGCACGGAAAGCGGCATTCGATCCTCGGTCGTGAACGAGTGTTCATGTGGCGCGGACTATAGCCACGCGCGGCCGGGGTGCAACCGACGGCCGCACGCTGCTGCATTGCAGCATGGAGAGACTGTCACCGCCCATGAATGATTCTTCTTGTTTTCAGAACAAGAATTCAGTATAAATATCACGCAGTCGCTTCCCGCCGCCGGGGCTAACGGGCGTTTCGTGGGCCTCGCGTTATGGGGCAGGCCGCCGCCGGGCTGGACGGGCGTTTCGGTTGCCGCCGTCAAGGGCACACTGATTTTCTGGCCATAACTGGCCACCTTCTGCCGCCATCTGGCCACGGGCAGTGGCAGCCGCCAAGCCGTTGAAATCAAACATCGATCGGATTTTCTGGCCGTATCTGCCTTTTCTGCCCTGAGGGAATCACGCCGCGGCGGCGGTGGGCGGCACCAGACGCAGCTGGGCGATGCGATTGCCCTCGCGCTTGAGGATCTCGAAACGGAAACCATGAAAGGCGAACGTCTGGCCGACATCGGGAATGCGCCGGGCCTCGTGCAGCACCAGGCCGGCAATGGTCGTGGCGACGTCCTCCGGCAGGTCCCAGTCGAATTCGCGGTTGAGGTCGCGCACCGGCACGCTGCCCGAGCAGACATAGCTGCCGTCGGCGGCGGGCTCGACGCCGACCACGCGCACGTCATGCTCGTCGTCGATCTCGCCGACGATCTCCTCGATGATGTCCTCCAGGGTGACGACGCCCTCCAGGGCGCCGTACTCGTCGACCACCAGGGCAAAATGCTCGCGCCGCTGCTTGAAGGCCTGCAGCTGGTCCAGCAGGGTCGTCGTCTCGGGGATGAACCAGGGTTCGCTGACGAAGGCGTCGAGGTTCAACGCCGTCAGCGGTCCATCATGGCGGTGCACGGCGCGGAACAGCGCCTTGGCATGGATCACGCCGACGATGTTCTCCGGCTGGCCGCGGTAAAGCGGCAGCCGCGTATGCGGGCTCTTCAGCACCAGGTCGACCAGCCTGTCGGTCGGCATGTCGATGTCGAACGCTTTGACGTTGGCGCGATGGGTCATCACCACCGACACGCTGAGGTCGGCCAGGTCGAGCACGGAGCGCAGCATCTGCTTTTCGGCCGGCGCTTCCGGTTCGTGTCCGCTCTCGCCATGCAGGTCGATGGCGCCGCGCAGCAGTTCGTCGGCGGCATCGGCATGTGCTGCCGCCTTGACCCGCAGCAGCCGCAGCAGGTAGCGCGCGATGGCGGCGATGGCGGTGGCCAGCGGCCCCAGCAGCGCCACCGAGGAGCGAATGGGAACCGCCAGCACCAGCGCGACGCGGTCGGCGTGCAGCAGCGCCCAGGTCTTGGGCAGCACTTCCGAGAAAATGACGACCAGGATCGTCACCGCGATCGTGGCGTAGAAGACGCCGGCGGCGCCGAAAGCGTCGGTCAGCATCGCCGTGCTGAGCGACGCGGCCAGGATGTTGACCACGTTGTTGCCCAGCAGCATGGCGCTGATGACGTGGTCCTTGCGATCCAGCAGGGCGTTGACGATCTTGGCGCGGCGGTTGCCGGTGTGCGCCAGGCGGTGCAGGCGCGGCCGCGAGGCGCCGGTGATCGCCGTTTCGCTCGCCGAGAAGAACGCCGACAGCGCCAGGCACAGCAGGATCAGCGGCCCCGCGATCTCCGGTCCGATACCGAAGTCGAAATCAGGATCCATGGGTTCTTATCCTCCCCAGCTCCGCTGGGGAGGTGCCCCGAAGGGGCGGAGGGGACCCGACGTGGTCTTGGTAACAGAGACCGCGTGGCGGTCCCCTCCGCCCGCCGACGTTTCGACGCTGCGCGTCGAAACGTCGTATCGGGGCACCTCCCCACTGCGTAGGGAGGAGAAAACACCAACACCCTCACCTCGGGCGTCCGAGATAGTCGACGGCGAGGAACGACAGCGCCCGCACGCCGAGCTTCAGGCCGGACTCATCGACGAAGAAGCGCGGCGAGTGGTTGGGCGCGGCGCCGCCCATGCCGGTCGCGCCCGGGCGTTTGTCGGCCGGCGTGACGCCCAGGAAAAAGAAAACGCCCGGCGCCTCGCGCGCCAACAGCGAGAAGTCCTCGGCCCCCATCACCGGCCGCGACTCCTGCACGCGCCCTTCACCGGCGGCGCGGCGCAGGCTGGCGCCGGCCCACTCGGTCAGCGGCGGATCGTTGAACGTCACCGGATAGCCGCGGCCGATATTGACCTTGGCTTCCGTGCCGGCGGCGTGCGCGGTGGCCTCGGCCACCGCCTTGATCTTGGCGTGCAGCTGGTCGCGGATGCCTTCGTCGTGTGCCCGGATGGTGCCTTCCATGACCACGGTGTCGGGGATGATGTTGCCGCGGTTGCCGCCATGGATGCTGCCGACCGTGACCACGACCGGCGAGCGCGTCACGTCGATCTGCCGGCTGGGAATGGTCTGCAGCGCCATGACGACCTGTGCTGCCGCCACGATCGGATCGACGCCGCCCCACGGCATGGCTCCATGGGTCTGGCTACCCCTGATCTCGATGCGAAAGCCGTCGGAGCTGGCCATCAGGCCCGCCGGTTTCAGGGCGATGTCGCCCACCCGCATGGCCGATGTCACGTGCAGGCCGAACACGGCGTCGGGCTTGGGATTCTGCATCGCGCCATCGCTCATCATCGCGGCGGCGCCGCTGGGGCTGCCGTCGCCGGAGCCCTCTTCGGCTGGCTGAAACAACAGCTTGATCGTGCCCGGCAGATCAGCCTTCAGCGACGCCAGCACCTCGGCCACACCCATCAGGATGGCGACATGCGCGTCATGCCCGCAGGCATGCATCACCGGCACCTGCTGGCCGCGCCATGTCGCCATCACCTTGGAGGCGAACGGCACATCGACCTCCTCCTTCACCGGCAACGCATCCATGTCGGCGCGCAGTGCCACCACCGGACCGGGCTTGCCGCCGCGCAGGACGGCGACGACGCCGGTGCGGCCGACACCGGTCTTCACCTCGTAGCCCAGCGCCGTCAGGTGATCGGCCACCAGCTTGGCGGTGCGCATCTCCTGGAAGCCCAGCTCGGGGTTCTCGTGGATGTCGCGGCGCCAGGCGATCACCTTGGACTCGACGGCGTTCACCGCCGCATCGATGCGCCCATCGAGCGGCGCCGTCTCGGCCGCGACCGTGCCGGCGCTCAACAGCGCGGCGGCCATCACCATGACCGATGGCATGGCACGAACCGATGTAATGCTGCGCATGATGTCCTCCCTCTTGTTTATCGAGTCACGATCGACAGGCCGGCGCCGCCGCTGTCCACCAGGGACAGGCCTTGCTGCTGTAGGGCCCTGTCGAGCTGGGCGCGCGTGCCCACGAAATTCACCAACACGACGGCACGCCCTTCCTCCAGCGCCTGCACCTGCACCTTGCGCACCGACGCTGCCACCGAAATACGGCGCCGGATCTTCACCCATTCGGCCAGGTCCTTGATCGGCACGATGGCGACCACCGCGTCCGAAATGTCATGCGACAGCGCCGCGACGGACTTCCAGTCCTCCTCCAGCTTGGTCCGCTGCCGCACCGCGGCCTCGGTGAGCTTGTCGGGCGCAACACCGTTTTGCGCCGGCATCGCCGCCTTCTCGCCCAGGCTGATCTCATAGAGCGTGCCCGACACGGCGAATGGCCCCTCGGTCTCGCCCGTCGCGATGGACACCAGCACGCGATGCACGCCATACCGCTCGGCGATGCGGCCCAGCACCGCCATGTCACCGACAAACGCCTGCTCGGGATCGAGCCCCTTGAGGTCCTCGGCATCGGCGCGCAGCACCCGCATCGGCACCAGGCCGCCGGCCTTGGTGACGGTACCCCAGGCGTCGCGCCACGGCGTCTTGTCGCCCAGCGGCACCACCCCCGTGCTGGTACGCATCAACGGGATGATGAGCACCGGCGGTGCCGACGATGCCACGAACGGAACGGCAGCGCCGCGGATCATCCCGGCGATGCGATCGGCACGGAACACCACCGACAGCAGCGCGATATAGCGGCCGGGTGCCGTGCGTTCGTCAGCGAACTCGAAGCCCTTGATCATGGTCTCGAGGTCGGCATCCGACGGCGTCGGGAACTTCGCGGCATCCTCGCCAGCGACCAGTCGCCGCACCAGGATCTCGAACGCCTTCTTCTCGCCCTCCACCAGGGCTTTTTCACGGGCCTGCAAAGGGTTAGGCGCGCTGACGTCGAC
>DATEIF010000419.1:0-3657 GCA_035279205.1 Vineibacter sp. | reverse complement strand
CGCAAATGGGGGCGCATCGTCTTCCTGTCGTCCGAGTCAGGGCTGAACATCCCCGCCGACATGATCCACTACGGCTTCACCAAGACCGGCTATCTCGCGATCTCGCGCGGGCTTGCCAAGCGCCTGGCCGGTACGGGCGTGACCGTCAATGCCGTGCTGCCGGGGCCGACGCTGTCGGAAGGCGTCGAGGCGATGCTGAAAGACACTGCCGACAAGGCCGGGCAGTCGATCGCCGATGCCGCCGCCGCGTTCGTGAAGGCACACCGGTCGAGCTCGATCATCCAGCGCGCCGCCACGGTCGAGGAAGTCGCCAACATGGTCGTCTACGTCGCCTCGCCGCAGGCATCCGCCACCACCGGCGCCGCGTTGCGCGTCGATGGCGGCGTGGTCGACACCATCGCGTGAACGGCCATGAGCGCGCAGAACAAAGTCGCCCTGGTGGTCGGCGCCAACGGTGTCATCGGACGCAATCTCGTCGACCACCTCGCAACGTTGAGCGACTGGGACGTGATCGGCCTGTCGCGGCGTGGCGGCCAATCGTCAGGTCGCGTCCGGTATGTCTCCGTTGACCTGCTCGATCGCGACGACTGCCGACGCAAGCTGGGCGACCTCACTGCGGTGACGCACGTCTTCTACGCGGCGTACCAGGACCGCCCGACATGGGCCGAACTGGTGCCGCCGAATCTCGCCATGCTGGTGAACGTCATCGACGCGGTCGAACCGGTCGCGCGTGACCTGCAGCATGTCAGCCTGATGCAGGGCTACAAGGTCTATGGCGGGCATCTCGGGCCGTTCAAGACACCGGCGCGCGAGACCGACGCCTATTTCATGCCGCCCGAGTTCATGCATGACCAGCAGCGCTTCCTCGAGGACCGGCAGAAGGGCAAGGCCTGGACCTGGACGGCGATCCGGCCGGCCGTAGTGTGTGGTTTCGCGCTCGGCAATCCCTTGAACCTCGCCATGGTGATCGCGGTCTATGCCGCGATCTCGAAGGAGCTCGGCCTGCCGCTGCGTTTTCCGGGCAAGCCCGGTGCCTACGACAAGCTGCTGGAAATGACCGATGCCGGGCTGCTGGCGAAGGCGACCGTATGGGCCGCGACCGACCCGCGCTGCGCCAACCAGGCGTTCAACATCAACAACGGCGACCTGTTTCGCTGGAATGAGATGTGGCCGAAGATCGCCCGCTTCTTCGATCTTGACGTGGCGCCGCCGCTGCCGCTGTCGCTCGACACCGTGATGGCCGACAAGGAACCGCTGTGGAACGCCATGGTCGAGAAGCACGGCCTGGAGCGCAATGCGTACAAGGACGTGTCCTCCTGGCGCTTCGGCGACTTCGTTTTCTCCTGGGACTACGACATGTTCGCCGACGGCTCCAGGGCCCGCCGCTTCGGCTTCCACGAGTACGTCGATACCGAAGCGATGTTTCTCGGCATCTTCGACGACTTCCGCCGGCGCCGGATCATTCCCTGAGACTGCTTGAGCGTATCCTGACCACATGGCGTTTCTCGTCGTCCTGAGCGAAGCGAAGGACGACGGCGGTGACGGACCGTGCTGCCTCAATCTAATCAGGATATGCCGTCGTACGCCGTGGTTGACAGGGCATCATGTTTGCTATATTCAACTATATGGTTGAATTATAGAGAGACGACTGATGCAGTCCGCCTTGGATCATACGTTGACGGCCCTGGCTGATCCGACGCGGCGCGCCATCCTGCAGCGTCTGTCGTCAGGCGAAGCGCGCGTCACCGATCTGGCGGAACCCTTCGCCATGTCTCTTAACGCGGTGTCCAAGCACATCCGCATGCTGGAGCGCGCGCGACTGGTGCAGCGGCGGCGGATGGGACGCGAACATTTCCTGTCCTTCAACCCCAAACCGCTCGACGAAGCCGCCGCGTGGATCGAAACGCAACGGGCCCTGTGGACGGCGCGCCTGGATACGCTGGAGGCGCTGCTGCAGGCCGAAGACCGTGCCGCCGCGACGGCGCGCAGGAAGGGAGGCAGCCGCCGCAAGCGGTGATGGCTGCCTCGGCACTCGGATCACGGAAGGAGCGACATGATGGCTGATCCAGCCGCTGTCACAGCGCGTGTCACGCGCCGCTTCACCGCATCGGCGGAACGGGTATTCGACGCCTGGCTCGACCCAGCCAAGGCCGGCAAGTTCCTGTTCGCGACGGCAACCGGCCAGATGGTGCGCGTGGAGATCGATGCGCGGGTCGGCGGCATGTTTACCTTTGTCGATCGGCGCGATGGAGAAGACGTGCCGCACACCGGCAAGTACATCGAGATCGACCGCCCGCGCCGGCTGGTGTTCTCGCTCGCCGTGGAGAAATACTCGCAGGACATCGACCGCGTCGCCATCGACATCGTGCCACTGGACTCCGGATGCGAGCTTACCCTGACCCACGAGATGCGCCCGGATTGGTCCGAGCACAGGGACCGCATCCAGGCGGGCTGGGGCGAGATCCTGGAGGGATTGGCCATCACGCTGGGTTAACGCACTGTCATCCCGAGCGTAGCGAGGGATCTCCCGCGATCGGACGCACACTCGCAGGAGATCCCTCGCTACGCTCGAGATGACAGTGCGGCGTCAAGCGCGTCGTGCGTTCCATGCCTCGCGCGTGATCTCCCAGATCTCGGTGGCGAAGCGGCCACCGACGTAGTCACGCTCGGTCAAGGACACGCGTCGCATGCCCTGTTTCTCCGTGATGCGGCTGGAGGCCTTGTTCGGGACGGCCTTGGACGTGCGCAGGCGGGCGAACCCCAGCGTGTTGAACCAGAAATCGGTGGCGGCGTTCGCTGCTTCGGTCATCAGTCCCTGGCCCTGATGCGCCGGATCGATCCAGAAACCGCGATTGTCCATCTCCCCGTCCTTGGGCGCGAGCAGGTGGATCAACCCGACCAATTCCGCGGGTGCCGATTTCAGTCGCAGACTCCACAGCCATTCATCGCCACGGTCGATGGCGGGCAACGCGATCTCGCGGAGAAAGGTCTCGGCACCGTCGGCCGGGTAGGGCCACGGCACCCGCGGGGTGAGGTAGCGCACGATCTCCCATTGCGGGAAAAGCCGCTGGATCGCCGGCGCATCGTCGATGGTCAGCGGCAGGAGCAGCAGGCGTGGCGTTTCAAGCGGCGGCGTCATGCCGGCGGGCTACTTCAACAGGCTGCCCAGCACGCCCCGCACGATCGAGCTGCCGATGCCACCGCGTCCAAAAATGGCCTTGGACGCTTCGCGCACCACGACATTGGTCACCGTACGGGCCGCCGACTTGGTGACGGCGTCCACGATGCTGTCGCTGCGGCGTGCCGGTGCACGCGGCGGCGGCGCCTCTTCGGGCGGCAGCGAGCGGCGCAGACGCGGCTGCGCGCGCGGTGCCGCATCATCTGCGTCATCGCGGCTTTGCGGTGGCTGGCCCGGCGGCGGATCCCATTGCGGCTGGGGCGGCGGTGTGCCCCAGGCGCCACCCGGCGCAGTATCGGCGGGTGGCGGTGGGGCGCCGTACTGGCCGCGGCGGCGTCCGGCGGCCGTGGCGTTGGGTTGCGGCGTACCGGCGTCCTGGTGCTGACCCGAACCGGCGCGGCCCATCAGCACTTCGTAGGCCGAGTCGCGATCGACCACGCGTTCGTACTTGCCGGCCAAGGGGCTGGCCTTGATCACCG
>DATEIF010000418.1:0-2727 GCA_035279205.1 Vineibacter sp. | reverse complement strand
CTCTCTTTTTCCTTCTCCCTCTTCCCGTCTGCGCAGGAAGAGGAACTCTCTACCGATTCTGCCGCAGCCACGACACCATGACCGGGTTGAACACGTCGGGATGCTCGACGTTGGGCAGGTGGCGGGCGTCCTTGATCTCCTCGTAGCGGCCGCCCGGGATCTTCGACGCGATCAGCTTGTTGCGGTCCGGCGGCGTGCCGGGATCCTGGTCGCCGCACACGACCAGCGTCGGCACCTTGATGGTGTGCAGCTGGTTCTCGAAGTTGAAGTTCTGGATCGCCGCGGCACAGCCCAGGAAGCCCTGCGGCGTCGTGCCCACGATGGTATCGCGGATCTGCGTCCAGCGCGCCGGGTTGCGGCTCTTGAAGGCCGGCGTGAACCAGCGGTCCATGGTGCCGTCGGCGATGGTGGCAAGCCCGTTGGCCAGCCGCACCGCCGCCTTGCGCTCGTCCCAGGCCGCTTCCGAACCGGGCGGCGTGCTGGGCTGCGTATCGCACAACATGGCCGACAGCAGGCGCTCGCCGTGATCCAGCAGCAGCGCCTGGCCGATCATGCCGCCGATCGACAGGCCGATATAGTGCACCTTGTCGATGCCCAGCGCGTCCAGCGCCTTGATCACGTCGCCGGCCAGGATCGACATCGTGTAGTCGCCCGCCACCGGATCGCTGCCGCCATGGCCGCGCATATCCAGCCGCAGCACGCGGAAGCCGGCGCCGAGCAGGATCGGCACCTGCTCCTGCCACATGCCGCCGTCGGACGACAGCGAATGGGTGAAGCACACGATCGGCGCCGAGTCGGGCCCGACCATGTCGTAGTAGACGCGGTGTCCATCGATCGTCAGGAGCATGGGTTGCCTCCGTTTGCCGTCACATCGCGCTGATGCCGCCGTCGATCACCACCTCCGAGCCGGTCATGAAGCTCGACTCGTCGGAGGCCAGAAACACGATCGGCCAGCCGACCTCCTCGGGCCGGCCCAGCCGGCCGATCGGGACCTGCCGTCCCAGCTTCTGCTGCATGACCTCATCGCCGAAGCGCGTGCGGTAGCGGTCCAGGATCGGCGTGTCGATGAAAGTAGGGTGCACCGAGTTGCAGCGGATGTTGTAGCCCGACTTGGCGCAATGCAGCGCCACCGATTTCGACAGCAGCCGCACACCGGCCTTGGCCGAGTTGTAGGCCGCCATGTTGGCGCCGGCGATGATGCCGGAGATCGACGAGATGTTGATGATCGAGCCGCCCAGGCTCGCGGTGTGCTTCTTGATCTCGCGCACGCCGTGCTTGCAGCCCAGGAACACGCCGTCGAGATCGATGGCATGAACGCGCCGCCACTCCTCGAGCTCGATATCCTCGACCGTCTTGCCGAGCCCGATGCCGGCGGAGTTCACCAGCACGTGCAGGGCGCCGAACGTGGCCACGGCGGCGGCGATGGCGGCCTGCCACTGCTCCTCGCTGGTCACGTCGAGCGGCACGAACGCAGCGGCGGCGCCGATCTTGCGTGCCAGCGCCTGGCCCTTGTCGACCTGGATGTCGGCGATGACGACCTTGGCGCCTTCCTGCGCCATCAGGACGGCCGAGCATTCGCCCAGTCCCGACGCGCCGCCCGTGATCAGCGCCACCTTGTCTTGCAACCGTCCACTCATCCGTGACTGTCCTCCGATCCGTTTGACGACAGGGCGCCGCTCACTGGCACCGCTTCTGGACTTCGGCCATGACCTCGCGCTGCTTGGCCTCGGACCGGTCGAGCAGGATCTTGTCGGACGCCGGCAGCGGTTTCACGACATCCAGGGCGCAGGTGCAGTAGCGCTGCACAAGGGCTTCGGCGTCCGGTCCGGTTTTGCCCTGCTGCGTCAAGGCCCCGCGCGCCGACTTCACGCAATTCTCCAGGAAGCTGTCGTTGAACCCCTTGTCGAAAGCCGGCCCGGCCTCGCTGACCACGATGCGGTAGACGACGAAGACCCCGACGAGCACGACCACAACACCGGCGGCGACAATGGCCGCGATCTTCCCCCTGCTCATGGCGCCCCCACCCTTCAAATCCGGTTCACGGCCGGCATTTAAGGCGATTTCTCCCATCGGGAAAAGGCGAGGGGGAGCATGGCGGCTGCGTTGCCACCGCAGCGCGGCTCGGCTAGAGAGGCGGCCCGATCGCCCCCGAAATTTCGCGCAGCAGGAAACCACCATGGCCGCGTACCAGTACATCTATGTGATGAAGGGCCTGTCCAAGACCTGGCCCGGCGGCAAACAGGTCTTGAAGGACATCTGGCTCAGCTTTCTGCCCGGCGCCAAGATCGGCGTGCTGGGCCTCAACGGCGCCGGCAAGTCGACCCTGCTGCGCATCATGGCCGGCCAGGACGACAGCTTCACGGGCGAGGCCTGGGCAGCCGACGGCGTGAAAATCGGCTATCTGGCGCAGGAGCCGGAGCTGGACGCGAGCAAGGACGCCCTGGGCAACGTGATGGAAGGGGTCGGCGAGGCCGCCGAGCTCGTGCGCCGCTTCGAGGAGGTGTCGAACCAGCTGGGCGAGGTCAGCGATCCGGACGAGATGGAGAAGCTGATCACCGAGCAGGCCGAGCTGCAGGAGAAGATCGACGCCGCCGATGCCTGGGATGTCCAGCGCACGGTCGAGATCGCCATGGATGCCCTGCGCTGTCCGCCGGGCGACGCCGACGTCACCAAGCTCTCTGGCGGCGAGCGCCGCCGTGTCGCGCTGTGCCGCCTGCTACTGCAGCA
>DATEIF010000417.1:0-4963 GCA_035279205.1 Vineibacter sp. | reverse complement strand
CATGTCCACCCCAACGCGGCATCCGGAGACGCTTGCCCTGCACGCCGGCTATCGCGCCGATCCTGCCACCAACGCGGTCGCGGTGCCGATCTACCAGACCACGTCGTACCAGTTCGCCGACACCGAGCGCGCCGCCAACCTCTTCGCGCTCAAGGAGCTCGGCAACATCTACACCCGGATCATGAATCCGACAGCCGACGTGCTGGAGAAGCGCATCGCGGCCCTGGACGGCGGCGTCGGCGCGCTGGCCGTCGCCTCGGGCCAGGCGGCATCGGCACTGGCGGTGCAGAACCTGGCGCAGGCCGGCGACAACATCGTGAGCTCGACCGACCTCTACGGCGGCACCTGGAACCTGTTCGCCAACACCTTGCGCCAGCAGGGCATCGAGGTGCGCTTCGTCGATCCGGCCAAGCCCGAGAATTTCCTGGCCGCCACCGATGCGCGCACGCGCGCCTACTACGGCGAGACCCTGCCCAACCCCAAGCTGAGGGTCTTTCCCATCCGCGAGGTCGCTGACATCGGCCGCAAGCTCGGCATCCCGCTGATCATCGACAACACCGCCGCGCCGGTGCTGGCGCGGCCGTTCGACCATGGCGCCGCCGTCATCGTCTATTCGACGACCAAGTATATCGGCGGCCACGGCACCTCGATCGGCGGCCTGATCGTCGACAGCGGCACGTTCGACTGGTCGGCGGTGCCCGAGCGCCAGCCAGCGCTCAACACGCCCGATCCCAGCTACCACGGCGCGATCTGGGTCGACGCGGTCAAGCCGCTGGGACCGGTGGCCTACATCATCAAGGCCCGGGTCACCCTGCTGCGCGACCTCGGGCCGGCGCTGAGCCCGTTCAATGCCTTCCAGATCATCCAGGGGCTGGAGACCCTGCCACTCAGGATCCGCGAGCACAGCCGCAACGCCCTGGCCGTCGCCGAGTACCTGTCGCAGCACCGCGACGTCAGCCACGTCATCTATCCGGGATTACAGGATGGTGACACACGGCGGCGCGCCGATGCGGTCCTGAAGGGCGGCTACGGCGGCCTGGTCGGCTTCGAGCTGCGCAACGGTCGCGACGCCGGCCGGCGCTTCATCGACGCCCTGCAGCTCTTCTACCACGTCGCCAATATCGGCGATGCCCGCAGCCTCGCGATCCATCCGGCAACGACCACGCACTCGCAGCTGTCGGCGGACGAGCAGGCCGCCGCCGGCGTTTCCGATGGCTATGTGCGGCTGTCGGTCGGCATCGAGCACATCGACGACATCATCGCCGACCTCGCCCAGGCGCTCGAGGCGGCCGGCAAGCCGCGCCTGGCGGCCTGAGAAGCCGCACGCCCGTCTTCTGAACGCGCCCGCAGCGACGGCGGTCCTGCTGCGGGCACGGCCCGGTGCCGATGCCTACCCGACACGATCGGCACCGGGCGTTGCCCTGGTCCCGCTGGACGCCTCCCTCCGGGCGGGACCAGGGCCCCTTCCCAGCGACCACTCCCGCTTGCAGGAGAGGGTCGCTTGCGGCTATGTGCCCGTGTCGGCCGTCATCACAGCCGTTCATCGACGCCTTTCGTTGAGATTGATCCGGCGTGCCCCGATGGACCGACAGCGCAATCGTTTGCGCTGCCTGGTCTCGAAACTTGAAACGATCGCATGCTGGAGCTCGTCGACCTTACGAAAACCTATCCCGGCACCAAGGCCCCCGTGGTGGCGCTCGACAAGGTCAACCTGACGGTCGGGCGCGGCGAGATCTTCGGCGTCATCGGCCGCAGCGGCGCCGGCAAGAGCACGCTGATCCGCTGCATCAACCTGCTGGAACGGCCCACCAGCGGCACGGTGCGGGTCGATGGACACGACCTGTCGGCGCTCGACGACCGGGCGCTGAACCAGGCACGGCGCGACATCGGCATGGTGTTCCAGCACTTCAACCTGCTGTCGTCGCGCACGGCGGCCGACAATGTCGCGCTGCCGCTGGAGATCGCCGGACACAAGCCGGCCGAGATCCGCCAGCGCGTCGCCGACCTGCTCGACCTTGTCGGCCTGGGCGGCGAGGCCGGCCGCTACCCGGCCCAGCTCAGCGGTGGCCAGAAGCAGCGCGTCGGCATCGCGCGGGCGCTGGCCAACCGGCCCAAGGTGCTGCTGTGCGACGAGGCGACCTCGGCGCTGGACCCCGAGACCACCCTGCAGATCCTCGACCTGATTGCCGATATCAACCGGCGGCTGGGCGTGACGGTGGTGCTGATCACGCACGAGATGAACGTGGTGCGCCGCATCGCGGCCAAGGTGGCGGTGCTGGAGGCCGGCCGCGTGCTGGAAAGCGGCGCCGTCTATGACGTCTTCACCAAGCCGGTATCCGAGACCACGCGCAGCTTCGTGGCGGAAACCGTCGGCTATGACGTGCCGCCGGCGCTGCTGGCGCTGGCGGCGCAGAACCCCGGCATCGGTCCCGCCACCCTGGTGCGCGTCGAGCTGATGGGGGTCGCGCCGGGCGAGCCGCTGGTGTCGCGCGTGTCGCGCGATTTCGCCGTCGATCTGCGCATCGTCGCCGGCCGCATCGATGCGATCCAGGGCCGCCCGTTCGGCAGCCTGGTGATGGTCGCCAGCGGCACGCCCGACGTGATCGCGTCGGCCATCGACTATCTGCGCCAGCACAACGTTCACGTCGAGGTAATGGGCCATGTCGCCGCAAATGATCGAGCTGCTTCTTGAGGCCCTGCTCGAGACGCTGGTGATGGTCGGCGCCGCCGGCACGGTGGCGATCGCCGCCGGACTGCCGCTGGGCGTGCTGCTGCTGATCACCGGCAAGGGCCACATCCTGGAGAACCGGCCGGTCAACATCGTGGTCGGCGCGGTGGTCAACGCCGTCCGCTCGACGCCCTTCATCATCCTGCTGGTCGCCATCGTGCCGCTGACACGGTTCATCGCCGGCACGTCGATCGGCACGCAGGCCGCCATCGTGCCGCTGGCGATCGCGGCAACGCCGTTCGTGGCGCGCCTGTTCGAGTCCGCCATGCGCGAGGTCGATCCCGGCCTGGTCCACGCCGCACAGGCGATGGGCGCCTCGCGGCTGCAGATCGTGATGAAGGTGCTGATCCCCGAGGCGCGGCCGGGACTGCTGGCCGCCGGCACGGTGATGCTGATCGGCCTGATCGGCTATTCGGCCATGGCCGGCGCCATCGGCGGTGGCGGCCTGGGCGATCTCGGCGTCCGCTACGGGTACCAGCGCTTCCTGCCGGAGGTCATGGCGGCTGTAGTTATGGTGCTTATTGTGCTAGTACAGGGCGTGCAGTCTTTGGGAGATACTTTAGTCCGCCGCTTCAGTCGCCGCTGACTAATACTTGCAAAGAACAAGGAAAGTTCGCGTATGTACATGCCCCTCCGCCGCCGTTACGCCGCCCGCTTCGCATTGGCACTGATCGCCGCGACCGCCCTGCCGGCGGCCGCCCTGGCACAGAGCGAGCTGAAGCCGATCAAGGTGGGAGTCGTGGCCGGACCACAGACACCGGTCCTGGAAATCGTCAAGGCGAATGCCGCGCGCGAAGGCTTGCGCATGCAGATCGTCGAGTTCACCGACCTGGTGCAGCCCAACGAGGCGCTGGCGGCCGGCGACATCGACGCCAACAGCTTCCAGCACGTGCCCCTGTTGGAACAGCAGATGAAGGATCGCGGCTACAAGTTCTCGGTCGTCGGCCAGACCCTGCTGGCCCCGATCGGAGTCTACTCCAAGAAGATCAAATCCCTGACTGAACTACCGTCGGGCGCAAAGGTCGCGATCCCCAACGACCCCAGCGGCGCCGCCCGCGCCCTGCGCCTGCTGGAGAAGGAAGGGATCCTGAAGCTGAAGGCGGATGCCGGGCTGCTGGCCAGCGCCATCACCGACATCACCGATAACCCGCGCAAGGTCCGCATCGTCGAGCTGCCGGCGCCGCAGCTGCCGCGCACGCTCGACGACGTCCATGCCGCGATCATCAGCACCATCTTCGCAGTTCCCGCCGGACTGCAGCCGGGCCGCGACAGCATCGTGCTGGAAGGCACCGACTCGCCCTACGTCAACGTGATCGTGGTACGCACGGCGGACAAGGACCGGCCCGAATTCGCCAAGCTGGTCGCGGCCTATCGCTCGCCCGAGGTCAAGAAGTACCTGCTCGACACGTTCAAGGGCGCCGTCATCCCCGCCTGGTAACAGCCAGGCCATCCAGCACCTATATACAGCAGCTGAAGTCGGCGCCGCCCGGCCATCCCGGGCCGGCGACCGCTGGTCACCCTCCATACGGAGCTCGTCGTCATGGTTGAGTCTCTATCTCGCCGCCGCGCCACGGCCCTGGCGTTGGGCGCGCCGCTGGCCACGATGCTTGCGCCTCAGGCGCGCGCGCAGGCCAAACCGCTCAAGATCGGCGTCACCGGCGGACCGCAGGCGCAGATCCTCGAGGTGGTCAAGCCGATCGCGGCACGCGAGGGGCTGCAGATCCAGCTGATCGAGTTCAGCGACTACATCCAGCCCAACGCGGCGCTGGCGCAGGGCGAGCTCGACGCCAACATCTACCAGCACGGCCCCTTCCTCGAGCAGCAGAACAAGGATCGCGGCTACAACCTCGTGATCCTGGCGCTGACCGTGACCTTTCCCATCGGCATCTACTCCAAGAAGGTGAAGACGCTGGCCGAGATTCCCAACGGCGGCCGCATCGCCATCCCCAACGATCCGACCAACGGCGGCCGCGTGCTGTTGCTGCTGCAGAAAGAAAAAGTCATCACCCTGCGGCCGGATGCCGGGCTGCGCGCCACGGTGCCGGACATCGTCGACAATCCGCGCAAGATCCGCATCATCGAGCTCGACGCCGCCCAGCTGCCGCGGGCGCTGGAGGATGTCGACGCGGCCGCCATCAACACCAACTACGCCGTCCAGGCCGGCCTGCAGCCCAAGCGCGACGCCATCGCCATCGAGGCCGCCGATTCGCCCTACGCCAACCTGATCGCGGTGCG
>DATEIF010000416.1:0-2122 GCA_035279205.1 Vineibacter sp. | reverse complement strand
GCACATGGTGGCGTTCTGCGGCGACCTCGGCTTCTCCGCCGCGCGCGGCAGCGAGGCGGTGTCGCTGATCCTCGCCATGGCGATCGTGTTCGCGTTCCTGATGGGACGGCTGGCCGACCGCATCGGACCGCTGCCCTCGATCCTGGTCGGCTCGGGCGTGCAGGCCGCCGCGCTCGCCGGCTTCATGTTCGTCGACAACCTGCCGCTGCTGTTCACATTGTCGGCGCTGCTGGGCGTGCCCTTCATCGCCATCGTGCAGGCCTACGCCATGGCGCTGCGCGACTTCTACGGCGCCCGCCCGGCCGGCTGGCGGCTGGGCTTCATCATGCTGTTCACGCTCTGCGGCATGGCGCTGGGCGGCTGGCTGGCCGGCGTGATCTTCGACCTGACCCTGCGCTACCAGACCGCGTTCGGCGTCGGCCTGCTGTTCAACGTCGTGAACCTGCTGGCCATCGCCGCGCTCTATGTCGGCTGGCGGCGGGTGCGCGCACCAGTCGCCGTTCACGCGCTGTAACCGACAGAAATATTTCGCTATCGTGCAACCAGATCACCGACCGTGGCGTTCGTTGGTGTGCCAGGCCGGAGGTTGACCTATGGACAGCGAAAGCGACATGGACGGCCGGATCGCGGCAGCCAGGAAACTGACGATGCTCGACTATGTCGACATCGCGAGCGGACCGATCATTGTGATCGTGCTCCTCCTGAGCCTTCTGTCACTCCTTTTGCTGTAGCCGAGCCGTTTCATCGTACCGTCTGCCGATGCAGCGAGGGATCTCCTGATGAGGAGATCCCTCGCTGCGCTCGCGATGACGTGTGTCACGTGGCCAGCAGGGCGACGCCGCCCAGGGTGACGAGGCCGCCCAGCGCGCGGGTGCCGGCCAGGCCGCCGATGCGGCGGGCGGCGATGCCGATGCCGACACCCAGCGCGTGCAGCGCCGCGGTGGCGACGACGAAGCCCACGGCATAGGCCAGCGGCGCGGCCGCGGCCGGCATCTCGCTGCCATGCGCGTGGCCGTGGAACAGGGCGAACAGGCCGACGGCGATCATCGGCGCCCACACCGGCAGGGTCGGGGCCGCCAGCAGGATCACGCCCAGCAGCAGCACCGAGCCCAGGATGCCGGCCTCGACCATCGGCAGGCGCAGGCCGCTCACCGCCAGGGCACCACCCACGACCATCAGCACGACGAAGGCAGCCGGCACCAGCCACACGGCGCGGCGGTCGCGGGTGGCGATGTGCGCCGCCCAGATGCCGACGCCCACCATCGCCAGCAGATGATCAAGCCCGCCGATCGGGTGCAGGAAGCCGACCAGCGCCCCGCCCAGGTCGTGGCCGGTGTGCGCTTGCGCGGCGCCTGTTGTGGCGGCCAGCAAGGCGGCGGCGAGGAAGATCAGACGGGTCATGGGCGGGAACTCCTTGGCTTGAACGGTTCGTCATCCCGAGCGTAGCGAGGGATCTCCTGATTATGGAGTCTCATTTCGCAGGAGATCCCGCGCTACGCTCGGGATGACAGGGTGGCACTTGGGTCGACGGGGTGGCGCTCGGGCAGGCCGCCCTGGCGCACGATGAAGGCGGCGATATCGGCGACGCCCTGGTTGGCCTTGAGGTTGGTGAACACGAAGGGCCGCGCGCCGCGCATCTTCCTGGCATCGCGGTCCATCACGCCGAGGTCGGCACCGACCAGTGGCGCGAGGTCGATCTTGTTGATCACCAGCAGGTCCGAGCGCGTGATGCCCGGCCCGCCCTTGCGTGGGATCTTGTCGCCGGCCGACACGTCGATGACGTAGATCGTGAGATCCGCCAGCTCGGGCGAGAAGGTGGCGGCGAGATTGTCGCCGCCGGACTCGATGAACATGATCTCCAGCGCCGGGAAGCTGCGGTTCAGATCCGCGACGGCGGCGAGGTTGATCGAGGCATCCTCGCGGATGGCGGTGTGCGGACAGCCGCCGGTCTCGACGCCCACGATGCGCTCGGGTGCCAGCGCGCCGGCGCGCGTCAGGAACTGCGCGTCCTCGCGGGTGTAGATGTCGTTGGTGACGACGGCGAGGGACAGCTCGTCGCGCAGGGCGCGGCAGAGTGCGGCGACGGTGGCGGTCTTGCCGGAGCCCACGGGGCCGCCGAGGC
>DATEIF010000415.1:0-2635 GCA_035279205.1 Vineibacter sp. | reverse complement strand
CGTGCTGATCCACGGCGCCTGGCATGGCGGGTGGTGCTGGCAGAAGGTCACGCCGCGCCTGACGGCGGCCGGCCATCGCGTGCTGGCGCCATCGCTGCCCGGCCTGGCCGAGCGCGCCAGCCTGCTATCCGCCGCGGTCGGGCTCGACACGCACATCGACGATGTCGTGGCACTGCTGGCGCGCGAGAACCTGCGTGATGTCGTGCTGGTCGGCCACTCCTATGGCGGGTTGGTGATCACCGGCGTCGCCGACCGGGCCGCAGTACGCCTGGCGCACCTGGCCTATCTCGACGCCGTGATCGTCAACAACGGCGAGGCCTGGCGCGCAACGCACAGTCCCAACCTCGTGGCGTTGTGGGCCAAGCTCGCGGCGCCGTCGGGCGGCGTCAGCGTGCCGCCGCCCGATGCAGGCGCCTTCGGCATCACGGACGCCGCTGACCGCGCCTGGGTCAACCGGCACCTGACACCGCATCCCTATCGCACCTACACCGACCCGCTGCGGCTGGCGCGCCCGCCGGGCGAGGGCCTGCGCAAGACACACATTGCCTGCCATGGCCCCGGCGCACTATCGGCCACAGCGCGGCGCGTGCGCATCGACGCCGCCTCCGGCTGGTCGACGCGCACCATCGATGCCGCGCACGACGCCATGGTCACCGCGCCGGCGGCGCTGGCCGACCTGTTGCTGTCGCTGGGTTGAGCGCCGCCCCCGCCATCGACGTCTTGTGAAGCACGTCGCGTCTGGCGATGATGCATCCATGAACCTCGCCAAACCACACATCGATGTCGGGCTGTTCAGCAACCGCCGCGACGCGCAGCTTGCCTTTTGGAAGGATACGGTCGGCCTGCCCTACGACCATCTGGGCAAGCTGGGCGGCGGCATGCAGCAGCATCGCCACCACATGAACGGCTCGATCCTGAAGATGAACCACGCACGCGATCCGCTGCCGGCGGCGCCGCCGTCGGCCATCACCGAGCTGCTGATCGCGCGCGAGGGCATCGACCGGCCGCACCACCTGATCGACCCCGACGACAATCGGGTCACCCTGGTGCATGCCGGTTGCGAGGGCGTCACCGGCATCGGCGTGGTGCTGCGGGTCAATGACCGCGAGGCAACCGACCATTTCTACCGCCACGTCATGCAGTTCGAGTCACCGCGCGACGGCGTCTATCGCTGCGGCGACTCGCTGCTGATCGTGGCGGCGCAAGGCCAGGTCGAGCGCTGCGACGAGTGGCGTGCGCCGGGCTTCCGCTACATCACGGTGCAGGTGTGGGATTGCCTGGCCGAGCACGCCGGCATCCTGGCGCGCGGCGGCACCGAGGGGCGCGCGCCCATCGTGCTGGGCGACACGGTGCGCTATTCCTTCGTGCGCGATCCCGACGGCACCTTCATCGAGATCTCGCAACGCGCCTCGCTCACCGGCGGGACGCTGTAGTCTACGAGCGGTTGATCGATTGCTGGAATCAGCCGCAGCCGTAGTCCTGAGCCCAGCGAAGGACCTTGCGGTGGTTCACTCAAAGAATGTCGACACTGATGAAATATCGGCGCCGACAGTGTCCGATACCAGCACCGCAAGATCCTTCGCTTCGCTCGGGATGATGGGACAACCGACCCGACTTTCGGTTCCGTCAAACCGGGTGCAGCGAGCGATGACGGCGGGCTCATGGGCGCGACGACGCGCCTATATCTTGGCGCCGCTCACGCGCCAGGACTCGACGCGGTCGTTCACGAACTCGACCGTCACCGGCCCGCGCGGCCCCGACCAGGCGCGATAGGTCGATGTCTTGGGCTTGCCGTCGGGCGGTGATGTCGGCATGCCGCGACAGCTGGTGATCTGGATGACATCATCGTGCGACATGCCGCGCCGCAGCTGGGCGTACGTGCTGTCCTCGAAACCACAGCCGCCGACCCAGGCGCACCCGGATGGCGCCAGGCCGCCCGCGACGAGCACCACGGCGGATATCAGGACGCGGGATATCAGGACGCGGGCCACCACCATGCCGAACCTCGATCGTTGTGAACGCTGAAGCCTGTCCGGGGTTCCCGCTGTCATGACCGCTTCGGGATCTCGAGCCCGCGCTGCACGGCGGGTCGCGCCAGACCGCGCTCGAGCCAGGCCGGCACGCGCTTGAGCGCGTCGTAGTCGACCAGCTCGCGCGCGCCGTAGAAGCCGATCAGGTTGCGCACCCAGCCCAGCAGGGAAATGTCGGCGATGCTGTAGTCGTCGCCCATGATCCACGAGCGGCCGTCCAGGCGCGTCTCCAGCACGCCCAGCAGGCGCTTGGACTCGTCGCGGTAGCGCTCCAGCGGGCGCTTGTCGGCGATCTCGCGGCCGGCGAACTTGTGGAAGTAGCCGACCTGGCCGAACATCGGTCCCACCGCGGCCATCTGGAAGAACACCCACTGCAGGGTCTCGTAGCGGCCCGCGGCGCCGGCCGGAATCAGCTTGCCGGTCTTGTCGGCGAGATAGACCAGGATCGCACCCGACTCGAACAGCGCCAACGGCGCGCCCTGCGGCCCATCGGGATCGATGATGGCGGGGATCTTGCCGTTGGGGTTGAGCGACAGGAACTCCGGCGTCCAGCTCTCGTTCTTGGTGATGTCGACCAGGTGCGGCTCATAGGGCAGCCCGATCTC
>DATEIF010000414.1:0-3921 GCA_035279205.1 Vineibacter sp. | reverse complement strand
GAACGTCGTGCCGCTGCCGAAGTCGATCACGATCAGCGGCCCGCCGTACTTGCTGAAGCCGGCGATGGCGTCGACCAGGCGATCGGCGCCGGCATCCTGCGGCCGGTCGATCAGGACCTTGATGCCCAGCTTGACGTCGGGATCGCCCACCACCAGCGGCTGCACGTCGAAATAAGTCTCGCAGAGACGGCGCAGGTTGAACAGCACGGCCGGCACGACGGACGCGATGATCACGCCCTTCACCTGGCTCATTTCGAAGCCCTTGAGCGTCATGAGCTGGCTCAGCCACACGGCATACTCGTCGGCCGTGCGCTTGCCCTCGGTGCGCAGCCGCCACTGCGCCACCAGCGCGTCGCCATCGAACAGAGCGAACTTGCTGTTGGTGTTGCCGATATCAAGCGCAAGCAGCATGGACGACCCCTATGTGAACGCACTGACTGTCATCCCGAGCGCAGCGAGGGATCCAGGGGCGGCGCCTGGATGTCTCGCGGCGCTCGACATGACAGAGCTTAACCTACAGGTCGGAAGACTTCGCCGGAAACGATTCGCCGTGGCGGTTCGCCAGCCGGTTCCAGCAGCAGCGCACCGTCGGCGTCAAGGCCGACGAAACGACCCTCGATACGGGTCTCTCCCTGCGAAACGGCGACCGTCTCGCCCAGCCATGCGGCGCGCGCCAGCCAGTCGGCACGCGTGCCGCTGAAATCGTGCCGCCACTGCGCCAGCCGCGCCGCCAAGGCCGCCAGGTAGGCCTGCAGGACGGCCGGCGCGTCACGGGTGTCGCCCAGATCACGCAGGCAGGCGGCGGCATAGGTCGCGACGCCCGCCGGCGGCGGCACGGCGACGTTCATCCCGGTGCCGATCACCACGTGCTCGACGGTGCCGTCGGCCGCCACCGCCGACTCCAGCAGGATGCCCGAGATCTTAGCGCCATCGACCAGCACATCATTGGGCCATTTCAGTCGGATCGACCGGCTTGCCGGCAGGCCGGCTGCCGCCGCATCGCATACCGCCAATGCCGTTACGAACCCCAGCTGCGCGGCCCGCTCCGGCGGGCATTGGGGCCGCACGATCGTCGAGCTGTAGGCATTGCCCGGCGGCGACGTCCATGTCCGGCCACGACGGCCGCGACCGCCTTCCTGTTGGCGCGCGACGATGACCGTGCCTTCCGGCGCGCCCGCTTCAGCGCGCTGCAACGCCTCGTCGTTGGTGCTGCCGATCGTCTCGAAGAAGACGGCGGTCCATTCGGGCGGCAGAACGAGAGAGTTCATACCGGCAATCCCGACAACGGACTAGGAAGCCTTCATGGTGAGCTTGTCGAACCATGAAGGCATCGCCCGAACCGTGGTGCGATCTGCTTCATGGTTCGACAAGCTCACCATGAAGCCGTCACTTCCCGGAGAAGAACGTCTTGGCGGCTGTCTGGGCACCGTTGAGGAACGGTGTCTGGAAGACCGGGAAGACCGGGAAGACGAACAGCGCCGCCGCCAGCATCACCACCACCATGTCGCGCTCGACGGGCCGGTCGAACGCCGCCGCGCCCGCTTCGTCGAAGTACATCACCTTTACGATGCGCACGTAGTAGTAGGCGCCTACCACGGACGCCAGCACGGCGATGGCGGCAGGAATGTAGAGGCCTGCGTTGATGGCGGCGAGGAAGACGTTCAGCTTGCCGAAGAAGCCGGCCAGCGGCGGGATGCCGGCCATCGAGAACATGAACAGCATGAAGGCCAGCGCCATCCCCGGTTGGCGCGTCGCGAGACCGGCGAGATCGGAGATGCGCTCCACCATCACGCCCTTGCGGCGCATCGAGAGGATGCAGGCGAAGGTGCCAACATTCGTCGCCAGGTAGATGATCATGTAGACCACCACCGAGCGCACGCCCTCCTCCGTCGCTGCCGCCAGGCCCAGCAGCACATAGCCCATATGGCCGATCGAGGAGTACGCCATCAGGCGCTTGATGTTCTCCTGCCGCAACGCCGCGACCGCGCCCCAGATCGTGGAGAGCACGGCGACCGCGATCAGGATCTGCTGCCACTGCAGCACCAGCGGCCGGAACGGCCCCATCACCACCGAGACGATCAACGACAGGGCCGCGATCTTGGGCGCCGCCGCGAACAATGCCGTCACCGGCGTTGGCGCGCCCTCGTAGACATCCGGCGTCCACATGTGGAACGGCACGGCCGATACCTTGAAGACCAGCCCGGCCAGCACGAAGACCAGGCCGATCACGGCGCCCGTCGATGCCTGGCCCGCCAGGAAACCACCGGCCAGGCTGGGGAAGCTGGTGGTGCCGGCGAAGCCGTACACCAGGGACGAGCCGTAGAGCATCATGCCCGACGCCACTGAGCCCAGGACGAAGTACTTCACGCCAGCCTCGGTCGAGCGCTGGTCGTCGCGCTGGAATGCGGCGGTGACGTAGAGCGCCAGCGATTGCATCTCCAGCCCGAGATAAAGCGTCATGAGATCGTTGGACGAAATCATGATCAGCATGCCCAGCGTCGCCAGCAGCACGAGCACCGGGTATTCGAACCGCCACATGCCGGCGCGCAGGAAGAAACCGCGCGACATCACGATGGCGATGCCCGCTGCCACCAGCGACAGCACCTTCATCGCCTTGGTGAAGGCATCGACGAGGAACAGGTCATGGAACGCCGCGCCGTGATCCAGCCGTAGCACCAGGAAGATCGCGACTCCCAGGCTGACGACACACAGCCACGACACCAGGTCGGCCCCCTTCGCGCCGCGGAAGGCGCCGACCATGAGCACGATCATCGCGGCAACGGCCAGGAAGATTTCCGGCGCTGCCAGGGTCCAGTTGTCCAATCCAGTCGTCATGCCCATCACCGGCCCAGCATCGCGGTCGCCTTGGCCGCCTTCAGTGCCGCCTGATAATCGGCGACCAGCTTGCCCACGGACGCGTCCATTACATCGAGGAATGAGGACGGGTAGACGCCCATCCAGATGGTGATCAAGATCAGCGGCGCGAACACGGCGATCTCGCGCATGTTCATGTCGGCCATGCCGCGCACCGCGTCCTGCGTGATCGTGCCGAAGACCACCTTGCGATAGAGCCACAGCGCGTAGGCGGCACCCAGAATCAGGCCGGTGGCGGCGATGGTCGCCACCCACGTGTTGGCCTTGAAGGCGCCGACCAGCACCAGGATCTCGCCGACGAACCCGGACAGGCCCGGCAGGCCGACACTGGCCATGGTGAAGACCATGAACACCAGGGCGTATTTCGGCATGTTGTTGGCGAGCCCACCGTAGGCGGCGATCTCGCGCGTGTGCAGGCGGTCGTAGACCACGCCGACGCACAGGAACAGCGCCGCCGACACCACGCCGTGGCTCAGCATCTGGAAGATGGCACCCTGCACGCCCTGCGCATTCACCACGAAGATGCCGATGGTGACGAAGCCCATATGCGCCACCGAGGAGTACGCAATCAGCTTCTTCATGTCCTCCTGCACCAGCGCCACCAGCGAGGTGTAGACGACGGCAATGCAGGACAGGCCGAACACCAGCGGTGCGAAATACTCCGACGCCAGGGGCATGATGGGCAGAGAGAAGCGCAGGAAGCCGTAGGCGCCCATCTTCAGCAGCACGCCGGCCAGGATCACCGAGCCCGCCGTGGGCGCCTGAACGTGCGCGTCGGGCAGCCAGGTGTGGACCGGCCACATCGGCACCTTGACGGCGAAGGAGGCGAAGAAGGCCAGCCACAGCCAGAACTGCCACTCGAACGGCAGCCTCTTGAAGTTCATCGCTTCCACGATGTCGGTGCTGCCGACCTGCCAGTAGATGGCGATGATCGCCAGCAGCATCAGCACCGAGCCGGTCAGCGTGTAGAGGAAGAACTTCACCGCGGCATAGACCCGACGCGGACCGCCCCACCCACCGATGATGAGATACATCGGGATCAGCACG